>JAOTZA010000106.1 GCA_029861655.1 Acidobacteriota bacterium
GAACCGCAGGAGCGCCGGTACGGGATCCGGCCGGATGGAGGAAGGAGAATCGACGTCACGGCGGCGGCGCTCCAACTCGCCGGCATCCAGAAAGCCCCGCCCGACCGAATAGTCGACATCGGGTCGGAAGAAGAGCCAACCTTCTCGACCCAGATAGGACTGCTCGTTCCCAAGACCCAGCAAGGATGTCAGCAGGCGCTGCACCGGCGCTCGGAGCTTGCGGCGAATCAGGGAGTCCTCTTCGAGCCCGTGCTCCGCTTTCCCGATCGCATCCCGCAATTGCTTGTTCGCAGCGCGAGGATGTCGCAGCGCAAGCTCGCCCAACGCGGCTCGGGCGCCACGACGCAACTCGGCGATGGCCGCAAGGGCGTGCGGCTCGGACTGTGACGGCCGACCTCCCAGCAAGTCGGAGCCTAGCTCGACGAGCGGCGGTCCCGCGACCATCAGCAGGAAGAGTGCCACCAGGGTAAGTGCCACGGGGGCCGCCACCTTCGTCCGGCCCACCTCGAGTCGAGCCTGCTCTTTGCGATCTATCTTGCTCGAGTTGCTCATCAGAAAATGAAGTAGATGAAAGGGTTGAACTCTTGCGTATCGAGGATCACGAGGGAGACCGCGAACAGCGCCGCGCAGGTCGCCGCCTTCCAGGCCGAAAGCCTTCGCGTCCAGTTCCAGGTTTGCGGTGCAAGCCAGGCGATCCCGGCTGCCGCCATCACTGTCAGCAGATAGTAGGG
The DNA here is from genome assembly GCA_029861655.1 of Acidobacteriota bacterium. Lineage (GTDB taxonomy): Bacteria > Acidobacteriota > Thermoanaerobaculia > Multivoradales > JAHEKO01 > JAOTZA01. Next base: position 732 of record JAOTZA010000106.1, read on the forward strand.
CTCGTAGACGACGCCGCCGACCAGCGGCGCAGCCGGGGCCGAACGGGCGAGACCCGCCATCTCAGCGAACCGCTGAAACGCCCGCCCCAAACTGTCGGCTCGAAAAAAGACCCAGGACAAAAGGACCAGAAAAAAGGTGCCGCCGCGTTGCAAAGCAACGGGTAGCGGATCGAAGAGGCTTCGCCTCCCCCGCAATCTTTCGAGCGCGAGCAACAGACCGTGGAACCCTCCCCAGGCAATGAAGTTCCAGGCGGCACCGTGCCACAAGCCCCCCAAAAGCATCACCAGACCGAGATTCACATACGTTCGCCGGCGACCCCTCCGGTTGCCTCCCAGCGGTCTATAGAGATAGTCGCGCAACCACCTGGACAGAGAGATGTGCCAGCGACGCCAGAAATCGGTGATCGACTCCGCCCGGTAGGGCGAGTCGAAGTTCTTGGGGAACACAAAGCCCAACATCAGCCCCAGACCGATGGCCATATCCGAGTAGCCGCTGAAGTCGAAGTAGATCTGAAATGCGTAGGCTAGCGTTCCAAACCAGGCGTCCATGGGGATCACCGATGCCGCATCGAAGACCGTGTCCGCCACCTTCCCACAAGGGTTGGCTAGGAGTACTTTTTTCGCCAGGCCGACGCTCAGGAAGGCGACGCCTCGGGCGAACTTCTGGATCGTGTGAGATCGCCCACGCAGCTGTTCTTCGATCTCTGAAAAACGGATGATCGGACCGGCGACCAGTTGGGGAAAGAGCGATACATAACAGGCGAAATCCACGAAGTTGGAGAGCGCCCCGGCGTTGCCCCGATAGACATCGATCGTGTAGCTCATCGACTGGAACGTGTAGAAGCTGATCCCGAGCGGCAGCACGATACGCAAGACCGAGTCGGCCTCGAGCGTCCCCAAACCGAGTGCAGACAGCAGCGCGTTGTAGTTGTCGACGACAAAGTTGAAGTACTTGAAGAAGCCGAGAAGCGACAGGTTGGTGACGACGGAAACCGCGACGAACAACCGCTGGCGCCTGCTGCGCGGCCCCCCCGGCGCCAACCTCGGTATCGGCTCGCCTCCACGCCCGCCACCTGTCGCAATACCTCGCCCGCACAGATAGTCCACCACGGTCGAAGCCAACATCAGGCCCATGAACGCGGGGTTGGCCCAGCCGTAAAAGACGTAGCTAAGAGTCGTCAGCGCCGCGTGCCGGCCGCGGTGCGGCAGCAAGTAGTACACCGCCAGCGCCAGCGGCAGGAAGTAATAGACAAAGAGATGCGAGCTGAAAACCATCGTTCAGCAGCCCGTGGTAGAGCGCCAGCCAGCCTAACAGGGAGAAACGGACCACACGATATGATCCATCTCTGGGCGATGTCTTCGCCACTTCCTGACATGAAGTATCGAGGGATCATTCTCGCCGGCGGTCTGGGCACTCGGCTGCAACCGCTGACGGCAGGGCTGAGCAAACAACTCCTCCCCGTCTACGACAAGCCGATGATCTACTACCCGTTGTCGACCCTGATGCTCTCCGGCATCCGCGAGATCCTCCTCATCACGACCCCCGACGACCGCGAAACCTACAGGATGTTTCTGGGCGATGGCTCGCAGTGGGGACTCCAACTCGAGTACGCCGTCCAGGAAAAACCCGAGGGCATCGCCCAGGCGTTTCTGATCGGCGACGACTTTATCGGCGACGACGCTGTAGCCCTGATCCTTGGCGACAACATCTTCTACGCCGAGGGCCTGTCGCGGAAGCTCCAGCGAGTGACCGAGCGAAAAAGCGGGGCAACCGTCTTTGGTTACTACGTCCACGACCCCGAGCGCTACGGCGTGGTCACCTTCGACGAAGGCGGCAGAGTGATCGACATCGAAGAAAAGCCCGCGCTTCCGAGCTCGAACTATGCGGTCACGGGGCTGTACTTCTACGACTCGGCCGTTGTCGACATCGCCGCTTCGCTTCGCCCTTCCGCCCGCGGCGAGCTCGAGATCACCGACGTCAACCGAGCCTATCTGGAGCGCGGCGATCTCGAGGTGGAGCTGCTGAGCCGGGGCACCGCCTGGCTCGATACCGGAACTCATGACTCACTTCTGGATGCCGCCAATTTCGTCCAAGTCATCGAGCAACGCCAGGGTCTCAAGATCGCTTGCCCGGAGGAGATCGCATTTCGGATGGGCTTTATCGACCAACAGCAGCTCGTTCGCCTCGCGCAAGGCTGCGGCGACTCGAGCTACGGCAGATATCTACACGGCCTCGTTTCCCGAAAAGACGTGGAGCCGCTTTGAACACGGAGCCGACCGAGATCCCGGACGTTCTCGTGATCGAGCCGCAAGTCTTCGGAGATGAGCGCGGCAGCTTCTTCGAGAGCTGGAACGCTCGTACGTTTGCGGACCGCGGGCTGGATGTCAGCTTTGTCCAGGACAACCACTCGCACTCGCGCCGCAACACGATCCGCGGCCTTCACTACCAGATCAATCGACCACAGGGCAAGCTGGTTCGCGTTACGGCCGGGCGCGTCTGGGACGTTGTCGTGGATCTGCGACGGAACTCGGAAAGTTTTGGCCGCTGGGTCGGCGTGTGGCTGGACGCCGAAGCCCCAAGCATGGTCTGGGTCCCGCCGGGTTTTGCTCACGGCTTCTATGTCGCCAGCGAGACCGCGGATTTTGTCTACAAATGCACCGACTACTACGTTCTCGAGGAGGAGCGCACGATTCGCTGGGACGATCCGACGCTGGCAATCGACTGGCCGTTTGCCGCCGGGACCGCGCCCCTCGTATCGGCCCGCGACAACGCCGGAGTAGCGTTCGACGACGCCGAAGTCTTCGCATGAGTCTTGGCGTAGGAGTCTTTTTCTGAGTCTTCGTCTAAAAGCCCTCGTCACGGGTGCCGGCGGCCAACTCGGTCGGGAGCTGCAAGACACCGTTCCTACCGGCTGCCAGGTGCTCGCCTTCCCGCGGGGCGAACTCGATCTCCTCCAACCCGGCGCGGTGGAGCGAGCCCTACGCGAACATCGCCCCGATGTCGTCATCAACACCGCAGCACACACCGGCGTCGATACAGCCGAATCGGCTCGCGAACGTGTGTTCGCGATCAACGCAAAGGCCGCCGGTGTGCTGGCAGCCACCGCCACGGAGGCCGGTGTGCGGGTGATCCATGTCTCGACCGATTTTGTCTTTGGCGACGCCTCGGGGCGCCCCTGGGCACCGGACGACCCGCCATCGCCATTGGGTGTCTACGGCTCGACCAAACTCGAGGGCGAGAAGCGAGTCGCGGCTGCCACCTCAGGCCGGGCGGTCGTGATGCGGACGGCATGGCTCTATTCACGACACGGCCGGAACTTTGTCACCACGATGCTCGAGAAGATGCGACAGCGTCAACCGGTCGACGTCGTCGTGGATCAGATCGGCACTCCCACCTGGGCTCGCGGGCTTGCTCGCGCTCTCTGGGCGGCGGCGAGCGATCAGAGCGTCACAGGGATCCATCATTGGACGGATGCGGGAGTCGCCTCATGGTACGACTTCGCGGTGGCGATTCAGGAGGAGGCCGTGGCTTTGGGAGGGCTCGCCGACCCGGTGCCGATCCGCCCGGTTCGCTCCGAGGCCTTCCCCACCCCCGCCCGGCGCCCCTCTTTCAGCGTCCTCGACAAGACCGCCACCTGGAAGGCCCTGAAGATCACACCCCTCCATTGGCGACAAGCTCTGCGAAAGATGTTGACCCGGCAGTTCGAGGGGCATGAAAGCCATGCGTAGGCTGCTGGTGACCGGCGCCGCGGGGTTTATCGGCTCGAACTTCGTCCACTACTGGCTCGGGCGCCACCCCGACGATCGCCTGGTAGCCCTCGACGCGCTCACCTATGCCGGCAACCGCGAAAGCTTTGAGGCGGCGACGCTGCAACGAGGCTTTCGCTTCGTTCACGGCGACATCCGTGATCTCGATCTGGTGATCTCGTTGCTGACCGAGGAGCGGCTCGACACCATCGTGCATTTCGCCGCTGAATCGCATGTCGATCGATCGATCGCCAGACCCGATGTTTTTCTCGATGTCAACATCGTCGGCACTCATCGGCTTCTGCAGGCGGCGCGAACTGTGTGGCTCGATCCCAAGGGGTCGCCGGCCAAACACCGCTTTCATCATGTCTCCACCGACGAGGTATACGGTGATCTGGGACCCGACGACGCGCCGTTTTCCGAGACCACTCCCTTCCGGCCCAACTCACCCTATGCCGCCAGCAAGGCCGCCGCCGACCACCTGGTACGCGCCTACCATCGAACCTATGGGCTGGAGACGGCGATCAGCAACTGTTCGAACAACTACGGGCCGTACCAGTACCCAGAAAAACTCATCCCGCTCTGTGTCGTGAACCTGCTGCAGGGAAAGGACATCCCGGTCTATGGCGACGGCAAGAACGTTCGGGACTGGATGTATGTCGAGGACCATTGCGCCGGGATCGAGCGAACCCTGGAGAGAGGACAACCAGGGCGCACCTACAATCTCGGCGGCAACTGCGAGCGCGACAACCTGACGCTGATCGGGACCCTCTGCAAAACGCTCGACGAGGTCTTTGCCGGTGACCCGGATCTTGCCGTTCGGTACCCCGCGGCCCTTGCGGCAGGCGGCCGGCCATCGGCCCACGCGATCTCGTTTGTCAGCGACCGGCCGGGGCACGACCGGCGCTACGCAGTCGACGCCCGCCGCGCGGCGAAAGAGCTCGGCTACGAGCCCACGACGGACCTCTCGGCCGGTCTGCGCAAGACCGTCCATTGGTACCTCGAAAACGAACCCTGGTGGCGTGGCGTGATGGGTGTGAGCTACGACGACTGGGTTCGCGAGCAATACCCGGACTCCTGATCTCCCCCTCTCCCTCGATCCCTCTCCCACCCCTCCGGGGGGCAGAGGTACGCCCCTCCTCGCTGGGATCCGGGCCTCGATGGCCTAGGGAGCACGGACCCCTTCTTCCGCGGACCGGCCGGCCGGCCTCGAGGAGTGCCGCAAGCGCCGCCTAGCGAGCCTCTCTTCGCTCGCGGAGCGGCGGCTTCGGCACGACGCCACGGACTCTCGGATGTCCTTGGTTTGACTTGCCCCCGACCCTACGGAATACTGATCCCGTCCGCTGACCTTTCCGAGCTTTCGCTTCTTCCCGGACCGCTACCCGGTATGCCCGCACGTCAAGATGTGATCCTCGGTGGAGGTCTGGCCGGATTGTCCGCCGCCTATCACCTGCAGCTAGCCGGCCAGAGCGACTGGCAGGTTTACGAGCGTGAACAGTTGCCGGGCGGTCTGGCAAGGACGGTGGAAGTCGACGGTTACCGTTTCGACTACGGCCCTCACATCCTTTTCACCATCGACAAGGAGATGGAGGAACTGATTCGCGACCTGCTGGGCGACAATTTTCACGCTCAGGAGCGTCGCGCCTACATCTACCACGAGGCCCACGATCTCTACACCCAGTTCCCTTTTCAGGGTCACCTCTATGGCCTGCCGATCCCGATCGTCCGCGACTGTCTCGTCGGCCTGGTCAAGGCCGTCGAAGCACAGGCGCGCGGAGAATTCGAGCCGGGCAACTACGAAGAATGGATGCGCGGCTTTTTTGGCGACGGGATTGCCGATCACTTGATGATTCCCTACGCAAAAAAGATCTGGACCGTCGAGCCCTCGACAATGGATTTCTCGTGGATCGGCCGCCGCGTGCCGACCCCGGACGTCGAGCGTATCGTCCGTGGCGCGCTCACAGACGAGGTCGGCCAGGTGGGCGCCACATCGCACTTCTGGTACACGAAACATGGCGGCATCGAGCCGCTGCCGACCGCGCTCGCTGCCCGAATCGAGAACATTCATCTCGAGAAGACCGCGATTCGTATCGAGCTGCCGGAGAAGAACGTGGTCTTCGCCGATGGTGACATCGTTGCCTTCGAGAATCTCGTCTACACCTTGCCGTTGCCGTTCATCGTGAAGATCGCCACCCATGTTCCACCGGAGGTCGAGCGCGCCTGCCAGGGTCTGCGCTACCAAGGAATCCACTGCGTCAATCTGGGGATCGACCGCGAAGCCATCTCGGACAAACACTGGATCTACTTCTACGAAGACCAGTTTCCTTTCCACCGTCTGTCGTTACCCGCCAACTTCAGCCCCGACACGGTACCGGCCGGCAAGAGCTCGATCGCCACCGAAGTTGCCTTCTCCGACGTTCGGCCGCTCGACCTGAACAGCGCCGTCGACAAGACCATCGCGGGTCTCAAGGCGGCCAAGTTGATTACCGATGACGACCAGATCGATCTGGTGCACACGGAAGAGATCCACCCCGCTTACATCATCTACGACCTCGACCACGCGAAGAACGTCGCTATCATCCGCGACTGGTTGCGTGACAACGGCATTCTCACGGCGGGCCGTTTCGGCGAATGGCAGTACTTCAACATGGATCACTCGATGAGGAGCGGCAAACAGGCAGCCGAAGCCCTCCTCGCCGGTCGTTGACCGCCCGTTTGACGCGCCCGGGAAGACGATTAGAAAACGGCGATTGAGGCGCTTGTCGCCTCTGTCTTGCCGTTCGGCATCGGCGATGGCGGAGGCTTGTCAGGACGGATCGGGCCCGGATCGTTTGCACAGCTCGTCGAAAAGCCGAGCGTATCCCTCGACGGTCGCTGAGAAAGGAAACCGCTCTGCCCGTCGGCGAGGCCCTGCTCCCCAATCCTGCTCGAGGGCTTGTTCGAGAGCGCGGGTGTAGTCGGGCTGGTTCTCGACATCGGCAAACACCGCCGCGTCCCCCAGAACCTCTCGCCTCACCGCGTCCCCTGGGCACACCGACGCCAGACCACAGGCCGCCGCCTCTAGATAGACGAGCCCAAACGCTTCACTCTCGGACGGCAGAGTAAAGAGGTCGGCAGCCGAGTACCACTCCGGCATTTGAGAACGCGAAACGCGCCGACGCAGATACCGACCCGGCCCCAGTCGCTCCGCCGCCAGCCGATCGACGGCGACCGCCTCGGGTCCGTCGCCGAGCACGGCCAGGCTGCCTTGTTCAAGCCCTGCGACCGCTTCGACCGCGAGATCGAGGCGCTTCTGGCGGTCGACGGAACCGGCGCAGAGGATCACCGGTCTTTCGAGGTCGAGCTTCCGCGGCTCGGACGCCGTCTCGAAAGCCCCGAGATCCACACCGTGTGGGATCACCGTGACCGCCGCCCGGGGGACTCGAGCTCCGATCGTTTCGGCCTGGGCATGGGTGAATGTCACAACTCGGTCAGGCCGGGCGCGAGCAAAAGCAGTCTCCCACTTGACCGAGTTGCCATGGGCGATATCTACAAAGGGCAACCCGCGAAATCGCCGTAGAAATTTCCCGGCCCAACCACCGACAACCCCGCCCTCGATCACCGCCAAGTCAAAGCGTCCGCTCCACAGCCGCGGCAGCGCCGACAGCGCGGCGGTGCTCCATTCGAGGTTGAGCGGGTCGAGAAACGCCGTGTCGAGCACCTTGCGCCCCATCCGGGTGGCTCCGTAGATGCGGTTGATCCACCCAGTATCCCTGGCCAGCGCCCGGATTCTCTCGCGACCGTCCGAAGCGGGGCCGCGAGAAAAGATCGTGACTTCGTGGCCGTGGCCAGCGAGGGCTCGACTCAGCTCGAGAACAAACACTTCCGCGCCTCTCTCGACGACACCGATTCCGGGCATCAAGAACGCGATGCGCAGGCTCACACCTCCTCCCAGGCCGCGGCGACTGCTCGGTACCACGCGCGCTTGAAGAGAACGACCCCGGGGAATGCAAAGCGAGCATCCTCCAGCTGTGGATGCCGTTTGAAAATTGCTTCAGCCGAGAGCCGGGCCTTGAACGGAGCGGCGGCCCGAAAGAGCCAGCGCCGGCGCCAAGTGGGACCGTTATCAAAAACACCCGGGTGGCGGCGGCGAAAAGCAGGAAAGTGCTTCCCGTACCAGGCCGCGTGCCCCTCCAACTCCCCCCGCGTGGAACGAACTGCGGCGTGCTCGACCAAGGCACGGGGTTCGAACGCGACTCGCAGACCGGATGCGCGGGCGCGCAGAAACCAATCGAAATCCTCGCTGGTGACCAGCGATTCGTCAAAGCGCCCAACCTCTTCCCAAGCCCGCCTCGTCAAGCCGAGATTGAGCGTCCCAACGGGTACCGCCGTGTCGTTTTCGGCGACTCGGTCGGCAAGGAGGTCGTGAAACGACGCGATGTTGTCGGCCACCGCCCAACGGTTGGCTTCGAGATCAAAGGAAACCGCACCGCCGGCGACCGGAGCCCTTTCGACAGCCGCGATCAAGCACTCGAGCCATCCGGGAAGCGGCGTGCAGTCCGCGTCCGTAAACAGAAGAATCTTGCCACCGGCTTTCTCGACTCCGAGGTTTCGAGCCGCTGCCGGGCTGAGCGCCGTCTCGCTCTCGACAAAACGAACCGTACCGTCGCGCGGCACACTTCCGGGGCGATCGCGCCCTACGACTACGATTTCCGCGTTCAACCCATTTGTCTGCGCCTGCACCGCCTCTATGGCGTGCCCGACCAGCGGGCAGTCTAGATTGGGGATGATAATGCTGATTGGGGGCGAGATGACCATCGGAGCGATCCTATCCGTGTTGTACCCGGCCGCGCCTCCTATTCGCATAGACTCCGACAACCGTGAGCCGTTCGGTCCGCCTGGTTTTTCTCAGTCTCGCCTGCTTCTTCCTGCTCTTCCCCCTTGCGGTCCCTCGACCGGGGATGCCGCCCACTCTCAAGGCGGACGAACCCGCTTACTACCTGATGGCTCAGAGCCTCGCCAGAGACGGCGATCTCGTCTGCGACTCTGGGGATCTCCGGCGACTCTTCGACGACTACCCACACCTGCCGGTCGACAATCTCATTCTCAAGTCGGAGGACGGCTGGCAGACCGTCCACTTCGGGAAGCCCTATCTGTATTCGCTGCTGGCCGCGCCCGCGGTCCTGGCGTTCGGCGCCCGCGGGATGGTCGCTTTCAACATGCTGCTTCTGCTGGTCATGGTGTGGATGGGGTTCTCGTATCTGAAACGGCACAACGACGAGCCGGCGGCGGCGGTGTTCTCAGCGGTCTTCTTCTTTCTCAGTCCGGTCTTTGTCTATGTCTTCTGGCTGCAGCCCGAGATTCTCAACATGTTCGGTGTTGCCGCATGCCTCTATCTGGGTCTCACTCGGAGTGATACCAACACCGACACTGAGCCGCGTGAAGACGTCGGCTTGGAGCGGGCCTCAGGACCCGATCGGCCCACCGAACAACGGCCCTCCAGGTGGGAAGCGCTTGTGAAAGTGCCGTTTGGTCCCGGCGCGAGGCTCTGTGGGTCGGCGGCGGCACTGTCGCTCGCCGTCTACAACAAACCGATGTTCGCGGCGCTTGGTATCCCGGTTCTCTGGTTTCTGTGGCGGCGCCGAGGCTGGCGGTCGGTGGTCGCTTGGATGTTGGCTG
>JAOTZA010000402.1 GCA_029861655.1 Acidobacteriota bacterium
GAGCTTCTCGGGATCGACCGCCGAACTCTCCAGCGCAAGGGTTTCTAGCCTGACCTTCTCACCAGCTTTCGTCGCGAGAGGTTGCGGTCTCCCAGTAGAAGGTTGGTGAGAGGGTCAGGCTGGAGACCGAGTCGAGAGCGGCATTCTGTCGCGCACGCGGCATTATGCCGCCGTCGATCGAAAAAAGAGTCACTTAGGCTATCTTTGGGCACAACCTACTGGGGGATTGCTCGAGTATGCGGCATTATGCCGCACTTTGGTGGATGCGGCGACTTCGGTTCCGAACCGGAAGTCGGGATACAACCCTTTTAGTTTCAGAGAGTTGGCCCTCGAGTCGAGCGATCTGACGCGTCTTGGCAGCGGCATTGCTCATCTGGAATGTGTTCCTGGAGGTTGTGATGCTCGAAGCGATCCGCAAGACCGTTCCTATCCCTGAACTCACCGCCGTTGCGCTCGAGGTTCCAGTGGCGGTGGTGACCGCGATTGCTTTTGTCTGGCTCCTGGCGCAGGGCGCAATCCAGCCCCTTGCCGTATATCTCCTGGAGCTCTACCTCCTCTTCTAGGGTGGCAGCCCGTGGTAGGAATCCAGATGGGCGCCTGGCGTCTGGCCCCATGAGATCTGCAACGCGACCGTCTCGACTTCTACCACGGGCTGCTAAGGGCTGCTAGAGTCTGTCCGACCTATGGTGAGCCAGCCGCTCAGGGAGGTCACACTGACCCTCCCGATGCTCCCCGACATGGAGATCGCTGCGTCAAAGACGGCGACCGCCATGGCGGAGTTCGTGCAGATGAGCGCTGACAAGATCGATGAGATCAGGATGGCGGTGGTCGAGGCATGTATCAACGCCTTCGAGCATTCTCAGGCCACTGACCGTAAGGTCTACATCACCTACGCGGTTCTGGGGGATGAGGAACCGGAGAAGCTTCAGATCACGCTGAGCGACACCGGTGTCGGATTCCGGTTCGAAGACGTCGCCGAGCCGCGCATCGAAGAAAAGCTCAGAGCAGCCCGTAAACGGGGCTGGGGTCTCAAGATCATCCGTGGACTGATGGACGAGGTGGACATTCAATCGAATGCCCAGGGCACCAGAATCGTCATGAGCAAGTATTGTTGAGCGTGGAGAGGAACCGATGACCGAAACGTTGAAACTGACTTTGGACGATCAGGGGGCAGGCGTTGTCGTCATCCAGACGGATGGCTACATCAACAACCAGGGGGGTGAGGAGATTGCCAAGGCGGCCTATCAGCTCATCGACAAGGGGAACAAGTATCTATTGCTCGACCTCTCGGGCACCAAGATCGTCAACTCGATCGGCATCTCCATTCTTATCGAGATCATCGAGAAGATGCTCGAGATCGATGGCAAGCTGGCATTTTGTAACCTCACTCCGACGATCGAGAAAACGTTCCACATCATGGGGCTCAGCCAGTACGCAGGTATCTTCGGCGACCGTGATTCGGCGATCGGCGAACTGATGCCACCGGGTCAGATCGCCGATCAATGACTCGCCACGCGACCGCACGCGAAGAGCCGGGGTTCTGGACCGATTTCCTCGAACTGACAGGTGGCGGGAAGGGTGAGCGCGAGCTCGTCATGGCGACATTGCACGAGTCGCTCAGAGAAATGCGTGGCTCCCGAGCCACACTCGTGTTCGAGACCGACGATGGGGGCAATGAGGAGTTGGTGGCGTGCGCGGCCAAGCCGGAGCCACCGGCCGAGCCGGGGGCCGAAGCTATCGTAGTGTCGATCCCGCGTGGCGAGGTCCGCTACCTGGGCACGGCTCGCGGTCGCTCCCCGAGCCCGCAAATGGTCGCGACGTTGTCGGTGGCTGTTCACGCCTACCGGCTATGCCAGCGGGTCAAACAGCATCGCTTCGAGGTCAACTATCGAGGAGTCGAACTCGAAGCTCTCTACGACGTCGGCTTGGCGATCGCATCGACCCTGAACCTCGACGAGCTGTCTGAGGAGATTCTGTCGCGGGCCGTGTCGCTGCTCGATGCCCGCAGAGGAGCGCTCTACCTTCTCGATGCGGAGGAGTTGGTTCTGCGGCGAGCCGTCGGCGGCGAAGCAAGCGCCCGGCTTCGCGACGACTCCCCCGAACTCGCACAGCTGCTCGAATCGGTTTCGGGGGAATTCGCCGAGTTGCTGCCAGGCTCGGACCATTTGTTGGCGGTGAGGATCGAGACCGAAGACCGCCGCAGTGGGCTGCTGGTGGTAGGCGACAAGGAAAGCCGCCAGGGTGTGGGGCCGTTTGCGCAAACCGACCGCCGCACCCTTTCGCTTTTCGCAAATCAAGCAGCGATTGCGCTCGAGAACGCTCGTCTCCACCGGCAGGCGCTCGAACAGGAGAGGCTGCAGCGTGAGGCCGAGTTGGCCGCCGACATTCAGCGTCAGCTGCTGCCGCGAGAGATGCCCGAGCTGGACGGATTCGAGATCATCGGGTGGAACCGTTCGGCGCGGTTGGTTGGAGGTGATTACTACAACTTCCTGCCGTTGGCCGACGGGCGGTTGGCCTCGGTAGTGGCCGATGTCACCGGCAAAGGGATGCCCGCCGCGCTTCTGGTTTCGACCCTCCACTCAGCGCTACAGCTGCTTCTCGAGCGCGAGGGGGCCGGGCCGGAGCTGTTGGAGCGGCTCAACCACCACATCGTCGATTTGACCACTGCCAACAAGTTCATCACGCTGTTCCTGGCCGATCTG
>JAOTZA010000403.1 GCA_029861655.1 Acidobacteriota bacterium
GGCGTATCTGGGACCCTGAGAAGCTCAGCCAACCGACCACCGCCACGATCGGGACGGTGGTGGAACTGGCAGCTGCCAACGACCGTGCCTGGGATCCGGAGTTTGGAGTCGACCGGGTTGAGCTGGCGGACGGGCGCTACTTCTGGGCTGAGGACTACGAGACGCTAAGGGCCCGGTTGGCCCTTGCCCAGCGAGCCGGGATCGCCGGCACAGCCGCCTGGCGACTCGGTTTCGACACGGCCGAGGTGTGGACCATCATCTCGCCCTAGCAAGTGGCGATCCCGAGAATCAAGCCACCTGGCCGATTTCGATGTGCAGCGGCAGCCGCAGGGTGAACACGCTCCATTCACTCCGATAGTCATACGTCAGGCTGCCCCCCATCAGTCCGGCAAGCTGGCGTGAAATCGAAAGACCGAGACCAACTGATCCGGGGAGGCCGGCTGAGCTGTGGGCCCGCTTGTACGGCTCGAACACGGCTTCTCGCCGATCGACGGGAATGCCGGGACCGTTGTCCCAGACATAGAGGAAGGCCCCTTCGAGAGTGGATTTCGTTTCGATGCGGATGACGTCGCCTCCGTACCGGATGGCATTGATGACCAGGTTGCGGACAATCTGCCGGAAGCGCAGCGGGTCGGCCATTGCCCACCCTTCGATGCGGGACGAGTCGATGACCACGCCCTTCTCCTGAGCGATTGCCTCAAGCACCATGGCCACTTCGGCGTGGATCTCGATCGGCAAGCGGCGAACGACAACGGTGCCGATGTCGGCGCGGGCGGCGACCAAAAGGTCCTCGATGAGGTGGGCCAGATCGCGGCTCTCCCCGGCAATGAGTTCGAGCAGTTCCAGTTTGAGGGGCTCATCAAGATCCGACCACTGCTCCTGGAGGCTTTCGGCAGCACCGAACACGGTTGTGAGCGGCGTTCGCAGCTCATGGCTGACGGCCGCCAGGAACTCATCCTTGGAACGAACGAGCTCCGCCATCCGCTCCTCGGCCGCCTTGCGCTCGGTGATATCGGCGATGGCGACCAGCACCCGCGTCAGGTCGCGCTTCAGGCCCAGGGTCGGGGCTCGCCAGTGGAGAATGCCATGGATGCGATTGCCCTTGAATGTCTTTCCCTCCATCTCGCGGTCATGGCGGGACTCTCCGTCCCACAGAGCCGTCAGCTCCTCGATGGCCGCTTCCTTATCCACAATCTCCTCGGGAATGAGGGGGCCGATCAGCTCCTCACGCGACTCTGCCTCAAAGAGCTCGGCGGCGGCATGATTGGCGTCGCGCACCAGGATGAGAGAAAGGGCGTAGTCGAGGTCCTCCGGCTTCTTAGCGAAGTAGCGCCTAAGGTCCCTAACCCCGCTGGCTTTGAGCACACTCAGCCAGGCCGAGGCCTCCGAGAAGTCCTCCTCCCACATGGCGATGGGCGAATAAAGAAAGAGGTTCCGATAATGGATTTCGGATAGCTCGACGCGGCTGCGGGCCGTCTCCTCCATCTGGCTGTACAGCTGCTTCATCTCCTCGGAGGACATCTCGAGCGATCGCTCGAGGAGATAGCGAGATTGGTCGGCGTTGTCGTAGAAGCTGTCGATCCGGTCGAGAAGATCCGTCCACTGTTCGACAGAAGCAGGCGGCGTGTCTGGGTCGAGCCCCAAACGCCGAAGCTGTCGAACAAGGACCGGGTTCATGGTCGCTCTGTCACCACCGTCAGTGTCATCGTTTGATTGTGGAGATCGCAGGTTCCCTCGGTGAAGGGTGAGATCTCACCGTATGAGTAGAAGCCGACTTGATGGTTGCCGTCCGGCAGCGCGTGACTCACCGCCTCGAGCTCATCCTCTGTGCGTTCGCCGAGCACCAGTCTGCGCCCGACACAGGAGATGGCGATCGTCAGGAAGGGTCCGGGAACGTCGGGGACCAGCGCATGTTCGGCGGCCGTCTCGGCGCCGCCGACCAGGCGGTCGAAGTTGGCCTGCATGAACTGGGCGCTATGGCCCTCGGGTATGTCGCCGGCGAATGTCAAGGAGTGCGTGTCCTCATCGACCGCCAGGATGGTTCTCACCAGGTGCTTCTCAGCGGTTTCGCTCTCTCGCAGGGCCAGCGGGAACAACAGCCCGGTAGCGGGAAGGCCCTCGGCCAGCTCGCCCAGGTACGACTTGTAGAGCTCCAGTGCCGGCTCCCCATCGAGCTCGTACAGCACGTTGTCCTTGGAGTGGGTGACCACACGTTCGGGCCCAAACCGGTCCCAGCCACCCTTCGAGCCATGACCAACGTGAACATGGTCGCCGTATAGCCCGACCGCGGTGACATACCCCGTGTGCGGTTTGCCGTCTACGAGGGTCCAGGTGCGTTCGAATCGATCACCGTCGCCGGCCAGGCCACCGGTAACAGTGACGCCGGGGAGTCCGGCGCTCAATCCTTCTGCCAAATCGGTGCCGTTGACGTCGAGACCCTCCGCCAAGACCAGCACTGCGGCCAGGTCTGGACCGGCCAGTGCCTGCGCGAGATGCTGCCCCGCCTGGCGCGATGTCTCCGATGTGGTGGCGGCGACTGCTACCCGCAGATCGGTGTGATCAAAACGGGTGACCGCCACCGACAAAGAGCGATCGAAGATCGACTCCTCGTAGATCTCGCCGGAGGACGAGCAGCCGACGATGTGGCTGTTGGGGAAGGCCGCCACCAGCTCGCGAATCGGTTCCGGGTCGTCCAGATAG
>JAOTZA010000107.1 GCA_029861655.1 Acidobacteriota bacterium
GTACTCGGTGGTCCCGTCCGACGGGGAAGAGCGAATCATTGCCTGGCATACGGCGGCTCTCACCGACGACGCCGGCCAGCATATCGGGACGTTGTGCTCCGGCTCCGACATCACCGACATGCGGCGTCTGGCAGCCGAGAAAGCGACCGCCGAGAGCGCCACGAGAGCCAAGTCGCAGTTCCTCGCCAATGTCAGCCACGAGATCCGCACTCCGCTCAACGGTGTTCTCGGGATGATCGAGTTGCTCTCCAACAGCTCGCTGAGCGAGCTGCAGCGGCGCTTCGCCGATACCGCCGCAGTTTCGGCGAAGAACCTGATGGCGATCCTAAATGACGTGTTGGACTTCTCGAAGATCGAAGCCGGCAAGTTGCCGCTCGAAACGGTCGCTTTCGATCTCCGGCAGGTTGTCGAGGAGGTGGGTGCTCTCTTTGCCGAGGCGGCGCACCAGAAGGGCCTCGAGCTCTTGCACGAGGTTCCGGGCGACATTCCGACGACGTTGCTGGGCGACCCGAACCGGCTACGCCAGATCCTCTCGAACCTGGTCGGCAACGCGGTCAAGTTCACCTCCGAAGGCGAGGTCGCGCTGTCTCTGGAAGTGGTCTCGGAGACTCCCGACAAGATCAACCTCTGTTTCGAGGTGCGCGACTCGGGAATTGGGATCGACGGACGAGTTTCGGGGAGCGTTTTCGAGTCCTTTCATCAGGCGGATCAGTCAACGACCCGCAAGTTCGGCGGCACGGGTCTCGGACTGGCGATCTCGAAGCAGCTTGTCGAGCTGTTGGGTGGTGAGATCGGCGTCAAGAGCGAAACCGGCTCGGGCTCTCTCTTCTGGTTTACGATGCCGCTGCTTCGGGCGTTCCCCGGGGTTGGCGTGAACGAGCCGGAAGTGCGAAAGTTCGAGTCGCCCGCTCCGCGAGTCCTGGTTGTCGACGACAACAAGTCGAGCCGGGCCCAAGTCCGTGGCCTTCTCGAGGCTTGGGGAGCGGAGGTGACATGTTTGCCGGAGGGCTCGGCGGCGTTGTTGGATCTCTTGGAGGCTTCGCGGAGCGCAAAACCGTTTGATGCACTCTTGGTGGATCACTACATGCCCGATATGGACGGGCTCGAGTTGGCGCGCGCGGTCAAAGCGCAGGCCAATCTAAGCTCGCTCCCCGTGGTGTTGATGGCGAACACGTCAATTCCCCCCGAGGACGAAATGGAGCGTGCGGGGATCTCGAGCTACCTCGTCAAACCTGTCCGTCACGGAGAGCTCTTTTTGAGCCTGGCCAGGGCTCTGCGGTTCGATTGCGCGCCGGAGCTTCGCGCTCGGGAACCCGAGTCGGCGGAGCTGCTTCCGTTTCACGCGCTGGTAGCGGAGGACAACGCCGTCAATCAGGAGGTCATTGGGGGCATGCTGGCAGCGCTCGGCGGCACCGCCGACTTTGTCGGCAACGGCCGGGAAGCGGTCAATGCGTTTGTGGATGGTCGCTATGACGTCGTGTTTATGGATTGCCAGATGCCGGTTATGGATGGCTACGGTGCGTCGCAGGCGATCCGCGAGCATGAGGAAAGAACCCGAGGCTCGCACCTCGATGGCAAGAAACGAGTTCCGATCGTCGCATTGACGGCCAACGCCCTCGGTGATGACCGACGGAAATGTGTAGCTGCAGGGATGGACAATTATCTGAGCAAGCCGTGCGGCCTCGAGGACTTGAGGCGAGCCCTCAGTGTGTATCTGCCTTTGAGAGCAGCGAGTGCGACCTCGCCGGCGCCACTAAAGGCTGTGCCGGCGCCGAGTTCCGGGGGCATCAATCCGGCGGTTTTCGACAAGATCCGGGAGCTTGGCGGGAATGCTCCAAGCGGGTTTGTGGAGAAAGTCGTCACTACCTATCTGGAGACGTCGCCGGAGCTCGTGGAAAGAATGGGTTCGGCGCTGGCGTCCGGGGATGGGGAGCGGCTGGCGGATGCAGCCCACACGTTGAAGTCGAGCAGCGCTAGCCTGGGAGCAGAAAGGCTCGCGGCACTTTGCCGTAAGATCGAGCGCCTGGGTCGCGAAGGACGACCCGAGAAAGCGACCGATCTCGTCGAGGCGGCTGAGGGCGAATTCGCGTTGATTTCCGTCACCCTTACCGACGACTATCAGGCGAAGAGCGCCTGAGGAGCCATGGACGCACAAAAAAAGACCGATTCGCCGTTGGTACTCGTCGTAGACGACGAGCCGGTCATGCGTGTTCTGGCGCGAGAATCGCTCCAGCAGTTCGGGTTCGAGGTGATCGAAGCCGAGAACGGTGAGGAGGCTCTCTCGGTTTTCGACGAGCTGCGCCCTGACCTCCTTCTGCTCGACGTCAAAATGCCCGTGATGAACGGCTTCGAGACCTGCAAGTGTCTGAGAGCCAGTGCGGCGGGCCGCTTTACACCTGTCTTGATGATGACGGGCCTCGACGACATCAGCGCCATCGAACAGGCTTACGAGACCGGGGCGACCGACTTCATCAACAAGCCGATCAACTGGGTGATTCTCGGACACCGTGTCGAGTACATGCTGCGCGCCAGCCGCTTTGCCGAGGAGCTTCGTGACAGCCAGACCAAGCTGGCAAATGCGCAACGGATCGCCAGCCTCGGCTACTGGGAGCTTGATTTCGCGACCGAAGAGTTGACGTACTCGAACGAGATTTGCGAGATCTTTGGTGTGACCCGCGAGGAGCTCGGCAACAGAATCGACTCGCTACTCGACCGCGTCCACGCCGATGATCGGATAGCCGTGGATGAGTTCAGGCGAATACTCGGCGAGCGCCGCGACGGGGGCGAGCTCGAGTACCGCATTGTGAAGCCACAGGGTGGGGTGTCCTGTGTCCGCCAGCAGGTCGAGTTTGTACGCGACGAGAACGGCAATGTGGTGAGTGGAACCGGCACGCTTCAGGACATCTCGGAGCGCCGCGATGCCGAGGAGAAGATCCGTCTGCTGGCTCACTACGACTCACTGACCGGTTTGCCGAACCGGGAGCTTTTTCTCGAGCGTCTCGACATAGCTCTGGCCACGGCGAAGCGACACGAGCGCATGACAGCGATCCTTTTTCTGGATCTGGACCGCTTCAAGCGCATCAATGAGACCCTTGGTCATAGTGCCGGCGATCTGTTGCTCTCCGAGGTGGCGGCCCGGTTGGTGCGTTGCGTGCGCTCGACCGATGTGTTGAGCCGGGCGTCGGCCGGTGAGCCGGCGCAGCTCGTCTCGCGTTTCGGCGGTGATGAATTCGTCGTCATGCTCTCCGAACTCACCCGCATCGAAGACGCCGCGACGGTCGCGAGGCGGATGGTCGTAGCACTCAAGGAGTCCTTCAGCATTGCCGGGCAGGAGGTTTTTGCGGGCGCCTCGATCGGCATCGCCATCAATCCCTATGACGGCGACAGTGTGGAGGCACTGGTCAAGAATGCCGATACCGCAATGTCTTTCGCAAAGAGCGAGGGTACTGACAGCTATCGCTACTACACGCAATCTATGAACGCCAAGGCGCTCGAGCGGTTGGCGCTCGAGACCAGCCTTCGAGGCGCACTCGAGCGCGATGAGTTCGAGCTCCACTATCAGCCGCAACTAGACCTGGCGAGTGGACGGGTTCTCGGCGCCGAGGCGCTCGTCCGCTGGAACCATCCCGAGGAAGGTCTGCTGTTGCCGGGCGCCTTCATCACGCTGGCCGAAGAATCCGGCCTGATCCTTCCGGTCGGCGACTGGGTTCTCGAAGAGGGTTGCCGCCAAGCCAAGGAGTGGCACGACGCCGGGCACACTTCTTTGCGTGTGGCGATCAATTTATCGAGCCGCCAGTTCGACCGCTGGAGCTTTCCAGGGACGGTCGCCGAGGTGCTCGAGCGCACCGGCGTCGAGCCGGGGCTGGTGGATCTCGAGTTGACCGAGAGCGCCTTGATGAAGGAAGAGGAGACAACCAAGGCGCTGGGAGCCCTGAAAGAATACGGCATCCGGGTGTCGATCGACGACTTCGGTACCGGCTACTCGTCACTTGCGTATCTGATGCGATTGCCGCTCGACGCTCTGAAGATCGATCGGTGCTTTCTCGAAGGGGTTCCGTACGACACGGATCAGGCGGCCCTTGTCGATGCCATCATGGCGATGGCGCGCAGTTTGAAGCTCGATGTGATTGCCGAGGGCATCGAGAACGAGGCACAGCTATCGTTTCTGCGCAAACGCGGCTGTCGCAACGGGCAAGGCTTTCTGTTCTCCAAGGCGTTGCCTGCAAACGAGTTTCTCGAGTACTTGAAGAGGAGCGAGAATGAAACCTCGCCGTCAGTCCGATCGCTGGCGGGCTAGCTTTCTCCGGCCGAACGTCAGGCCAGGCTGAGCTTCCCGGCCGAGAATGAAAAGCGGCTGCCTAGCTGAAAGCCAGCCAGGCTAGGCGAACGCCAAATTGAGCAAGGCGGTCTGCTCCATGCGGTGCGCCTTGGCCGAGCCGGTCGCGGGGCTGGCGCTGGCAGAACGCTTGACCGTGCGGATGTGGCGTCCACGCGACAGGCGCTCGATCCTCGGGACGACAAAGAACAAGGCCCCCATGTTGGCCGGCTCCTCCTGGACCCAGACCAGCTCACGCGCTGCCGGGAAACGATCCAGCTCGGCCGAGAGTTCGTCGTCAGGGAAGGGGTAAAGCTGTTCGATCGAGACGATGGTGGTCCCGGTGTCGCCACGCCGCTCGCGTTCAGTGCGCAGTTCGTGGGCGATCTTCCCCGAGCAGAGCAAGATCTTGAGGCGTTGACCGTTGCGCTCTCAGGCAGCACGTTGTGGAACCGTTCCTGGGTGAGTTCGTCGAGAGCCGAGGTTGCGGCCGCGTGACGAAGCATGCTCTTGGGAGTGAAGACGATCAGTGGTTTTCGCCAGCGCCGCAAGACCTGTCGGCGGAGGAGGTGGAAATACTGACCGGCGGTCGACGGCTGGACGACTTGGATCGCATCCTCCGCCGCCAGTTGGAGGAATCTTTCGATACGGGCACTCGAATGCTCGGGGCCTTGGCCTTCGAAACCGTGGGGAAGTAGAACGATGAGACCGGAGAGAAGGCCCCACTTGTCCTCGCCTGCGGTGACGAACTGATCGAAGATCGTCTGCGCGCCGTTGGCGAAGTCACCGAATTGCGCCTCCCAGGCAACGAGTGCCTCGGGGTAGTCGCGGCTGAAACCATATTCGTAGCCCAGAACCGCCGCCTCCGACAGGATCGAGTCGTAGATCTCGAACCGGACGCCGGATGGGTTGATCGTCGCGAGCGGGACATGTTCATTGCCGCTGTCGACGTCGATCAAGACAGCGTGTCGATGGTTGAAGGTTCCCCGCCGCGTATCCTGACCACTCATGCGCACCGGGTGCCCGTCCTCGAGCAGCGAAGCGAGAGCCAGGGCTTCGGCCATGCCGAAGTCCAACTGCTTGTCGCCAGCGACCATCTGGGCGCGCTGGTCGAGGAGTTTCTGGATTTTCGGGTGCACCGTGTGATTCGACGGTGTCATGACCAGCTTCTCTCCAAGGGTCCGGAGCCGGTTCATCTCGAGACCGGTCGCAACCTCGTATTCGCTTCTGTTGCGACCACCGAGGTAGCCGGCCCAATAGTCGGGGAGCTCACGTAACAGGGGGCTCTTCTCGAGTCGAGCGGCAGCGTCTTTTGCTTCGGAGAATTCGTCCCGAACCGTTCTCGCCTTTTTTTTCATGGTCGCGGTATCCAGCCCCAGCCTGGCGCCGTAGCTCCGCCATAGAGGTGGGCGCTCCCGGATCTTGCGATAGAGCTCGGGCTGGGTGACCGTCGGGTCGTCGATCTCTGAGTGACCGTGGCGGCGGTAGCCGATGAGGTCGACGACGACATCGCTCGAGAACTCGTAGCGGTAGGCGATCGCGATCTGGGCCGCCCTTACGACTGCCTCCGGATCCTCACCGTTGACATGGAAGATAGGGATCGGCTGCCGTTTTGCGACATCGGAGGAGAAACGCGAGGAGTGCAGGGCGCGAGGCTCGGCGGTAAAGCCGATCAGATTGTTGACGACTACATGCACCGTGCCGCCGACCGAGAAGCCGTTGATCTCGGACAGGTTGAGAGTCTCGGAAGCAATCCCCTGGCCGGCAAATGCCGCATCGCCGTGCAGGACAATCGGCACAACCCGGGTACCGTGGACATCGTTCAGTCGTTGCTGGTGCGCCCGTGTGCGACCGAGGGCCACCGGATCCACAGCTTCGAGGTGGCTTGGGTTGGAAACCAGATGGATCGTGACCTCGCGACCGTCCTGGAGGTGAAAAGTCCCGGTGGCGCCGTGGTGGTATTTGACGTCGCCGGCGCCCAGGATCGACTCGGGATCGACGTCTTCGAACCCGGCGAACAGATTTATCGTGGGTGTCCCCACCACATGTGCCATGACATTGAGCCGGCCGCGATGGCTCATTGCCAGGAGCACCCGCCCCGCGCCTCGCGATCCCGCCGTGTCGAGCATTTTGTCGAGAAGCGGAATGATCGCTTCGATGCCTTCGATGGAGAAGCGTTTGTTTCCGATGTAGCGAGTCTGTAGGACTTCCTCGAGAGTCGCGGCCCGCAGCAAGAGATCGAGAATCCGTTGGGAATCAACCGGTTCGGCCTCGGTCTCCATCGCTTGGTGGATCCACCGGCGTCTTTCGGGGTCGGGGATGTGCGCCAGTTCGACCGCCAAGGTCCCGCAGTAGTGGGCCCGAGCGGCGATGGCGGCGTCTCCCTCGCCGATCAGTTCCGGGTGCGGTTCGGGTTCGAGTCGCCCGAGCCAGTCGAGGTCGGCCTGAAGATAGCCCCACGAGCGGTAGGCTCGCAGAGTCTCGCTGTCGTCTCGCGTGATGGGTTTCGACTCAGAGGTCATCGGGGGCGGCAGCATATCGCCTGCCGCTAGAGTGGCCTTCGAGGGGCCGAGAGCGGGGGCAAGTCCCGTCGCTACTTCTCGGTCTCTTTGCCAGTCTTTTCCGAGAGACCCTCGAACAGGCTCGTGTACTCGCCATAGCCCTCGGCCTCGAGGTCGGCGACGGGAACAAACCGGAGGCTCGCCGAGTTGATGCAGTACCGCTGTCCGGTCGGCTCCGGGCCGTCTGGGAATACGTGGCCCAGATGCGAGTCCCCGTGTTTCGAGCGCACCTCGGTACGGGCCATGAAGAATTTTCGATCGCTGTGCTCGACGATGTGATCCTTTTCGAGGGGCGTCCAGAACGACGGCCAACCGGTGCCGGACTTGTACTTGTGGGTCGAGCTGAAGAGCGGCTCGCCGCTCACGATGTCGACGTAGATTCCAGGACTTTTGTTGTCCCAGAACTCGTTCTTGAAGGCCGGCTCGGTCGCGTCTTCACGTGTGACCCGATACTGCATCGGCGTGAGGTTGGTTTTCAACTGCTCGTCGCTCGGTTTTTCGTACACCTTGGCTCCCCTTTCATCCGCCAGCGCGAGGGCAGGCAGCAGGAAAAGACAGATCGAGAGGGTTTTCCAGCGGATTGTCTTCAATTTGCGCTCCTCCTCCCTCTGGGCACATAACCGAGTGGCGAACGACGAAATTCCCGCGGTAGAAGGAGCGAAAGTCGCGCGGAGGGCTTGCATCAGGTGGGCTGTACAATCGCGCGACATGCGATGCAGAAGGTCATGGGTCGGAGTTGCTCTCGTTGCAGTATCGATCCTCGCGCAAGCTGACGCGCCGGGGGTGGCCTCGATGTTGCCATCGCCTCTCGAACCGGCCTCGACCGGTGGGATCGAGGCCGTGGATCGGGCGTTGGCGAGACTCTCGACGCACAAGCGACTTCTGGTCATCGGCGCCCACCCTGACGACGAGGACAACGCGCTTCTCACCTATGTGAGTCACGGCCTCGGCGGTGAAGCCGCTTATCTGTCGTTGTCGCGCGGCGAGGGCGGCCAGAATCTGATTGGCCCCGAGCTGGGGGTGGAGCTGGGGGTGATTCGCACCGGCGAGCTGCTTGCGGCGCGACGGATCGAGGGGACCCGACAGTTTTTCGCCCGGGCATTCGACTTCGGGTACACGCGTTCACTCGACGAGACCTTTGCGCGCTGGCCCCGGGAGGTTCTGCAGGAGGACGCGGTTCGGGCGGTGCGACGTTTCAAGCCGCAGGTGGTGGTGGCGATCTTTCCGGCGGATGAGCGCGCCGGGCACGGCCAGCACCAGGCGTCGGCGGTAATCGCGGCCGACGCGGTGGCGCTCTCCGGCCGGTCCGACGAGTTCGCAAGCCTGGCCACCGAAGGCCTTGCACCGTGGCAGCCTCAGGCCCTTTACCGAAGAGCCTGGAGACAGGAGGATGCGAGCATCGTTTTCGGGCTCGGATCGATCGACCCACACTCGGGGCTCTCGGTAGGCCAGATCGCCTCCAGGAGCCGAAGCCTTCATCGCTCGCAGGATATGGGGCGAGTTCAACCCCTCGGTCGGGCCGAGGGAGGTTTGATCTGGATCGCGGGTGCCGGGGGGCCGGAAGCTGGGGAGATTTTCTCCGGCATCGACACCCGGCTCGCCGGCATTGTCGAGTCGCTAGATGACGGCACGGTCAAGACGCGGATCGCGGCGGTGCTGGAGGAGGTAGAGCAATCTGCGCGCAAGATGCGCCGCGACCTCTCACCCTTGGAACTTTCCCTGGCGGCTACCGAGATCGTCTCGATCGTTCGCCGGTTGGACGAGTCGATCGCGATCGCTGTCGCCGATTCGTCAACCTCCCCGGTCATCGAGCTCCTCGAGGAGAAGCGTCGGATCGCTTCAACGGCGCTTATCGCGGCGGCTGGAATCGTCCTGGATGCCACTGCCGATCGCGAAACCGTGGCAACCGGTAGCGGTCTGAACATCACGACCTCTATTTGGATGCCATCGGAAGCCGGGGTTGAAGTCGGGGCGATGCGTCTCGAAAGCGCTGCGGGCTGGCAGGTCGGGCCGGGTCTCAGGAGCGGTCCCGAGCTGGACGCGTCGGGCGTCTGGAGGCAGGACTTTGCGGTCGAAGTGGCGGCGGATGCGGCGTCGACGATGCCGTACTTTCTTCGCCAGACGCAGCGGGCGAATCCCGATCTCTACGATTGGAGTGATGTGGCGGCTGCGAGTCGCGGGCAGCCCGCTGCACAGCCGCCTCTTCGGGCGATCTTCGAGCTACGGATTTCGGGCGTCGAGATGGAGTTCGAGCGGGAAGTGGTGTTTCGCTTTGGCGACCAGGCCGTCGGCGAAGTGCGAAGACCGGTCCGGGCGGTACCCGAGCTGGAAGTAGCGGTCTTCCCGCGCTCTGTTCTGCTCAAGGCGGCGGGGCTCGAGCCGCAAGAGGCCACGGTCGAGGTCGTTTTGAGATCCAATGTGGAGCGGCCGCTCCGCGGCCGGTTGGTGATGAATCTCCCGCCCGACTGGCCGACCACGGAAATGCCGTTCGAAATCCCCGAGCCGGAAGGCTCGATGTCGCTCGCGTTGACCCTGAGGCCCCCGGTGGGGGTCGTCGCCGGTCTCCACGAGGCTTCGGTCACCGCCGTTCTGGCCGCAGAAGCGGACAAAGCCGAGGGGGCGATGAGTGCCCCGCTGAGTGTCCCGATGAGCGGGGCGATGCCGCTCGTCGAGTATCCACATATCCGCCCGACACCGGTGCCGCGCGCCGCCGGTGTTTCCTTCCGTGTTCTCGAGATCGAGCTGCCAGAGCTCGATCTGGTGGGGTACGTCCCCGGAGCGTCGGACCGGGTGCCTGAGGTCCTCTCGCAGCTCGGTCTGCCGATCCACATCTTGAGTAGCATCGAGCTCGAGCACGGAGACCTCGACCGTTTCGACGCTATCGTCGTTGGTAGTCGAGCCTACGAAACGGACGAATCGCTCGACCGCGCCAACGGACGGCTTCTCGAATACTCGCGTCGTGGAGGAACGCTTTTGGTGCAGTACCAGCAGTATCAGTTCGTCCGCGGCGGTTATGCTCCATTCCCGTTGGAGATCGCCCGGCCCCACGGACGGGTGACCGATGAGACAGCACCGGTACGGATACTGGCCGCCGACCACCCGATCTTTCACCGGCCGAACCGAATCGAGAGCGCCGACTGGGATGGCTGGGTTCAGGAGCGAGGTCTCTATTTTGCCGGTGGCTGGGATGATCGCTACACACCTCTT
>JAOTZA010000404.1 GCA_029861655.1 Acidobacteriota bacterium
CAGAGCGCGCCTACCTGAGATACGCCCTGAACGGCGCTGGGTTGCAAAGTCTAGCAAGCCTCGAGCCTCGTTGCCGAAGGGCGCGGAATCCATCGACCGGCCAAACTCTGCTAGCTCAGCCGCGCTAACACGATGACGTGGTGCTCGCGGCGGCCCTGTATGCTCGGGCTCATGAACGAAGATACGGCAAAAGGAGCCATCGATCGGGGGCCCGGTCCGGGCTGGAAACCGGCGGTCGTGATCGTCGCCATCGCGCTCGTGATCCGCTTTGTCCCCGGCTGGGTGGCCCCGATGACCATGGCTCATTTCATCGGCCTGGGGGTGGGCCCGCTGGTCGGAATTCTGGGCCTCCTGGTCTGGTGGGTCTTTTCGAAGCGTCTGCCTCGCCGTGACAAGTGGCTGGGCCTGGCGATGGGTCTCCTGGTGCTGGTCGCGGGCTTCGCCCTCAGTCATCCGACGATGCCGCAAGTGCTGGTGATGTACGGGCTCGTTCTCTTGATGGTCGCGTTTGCGGCGACGCTTTTTTTGACGCGGAGCAAACCGTGGACCGACCGCCGCTGGATCCTGCTGCTGGTCTGGGGACTGGTGTTTCTTCCCTGGCTTGCTTTGCGGCAGGACGGTCAGACCGGAGCGCTCGCCCCGGAGCTCTCGGCTCGCTGGAGACCGACCCCGGAAGAGATGTTTCTCGAAGACCGTGCGGCGGCGGCTCGAAACGGCGTAGCCCCGGTCGCTACGACCGCGGGCTCGGACTGGCCGGGGTACCGCGGGCCGGCGCGCGACGGCCACGCTCGTGGTGTGACCTTCGCATCCGACTGGGGGAAACAGCCGCCGCGGGAGATCTGGCGCCGGCGCGTCGGACCCGGCTGGTCGTCGTTTGCGGTGGTGGGGGACCTGGTCTTCACACAGGAACAAAGAGGCGCCGAAGACGTCGTGGTCTGCTACTCCTTGACCGATGGCAGCGAGATCTGGGCGCATGGAGTGCCCGAGCGCTTTGAGGAGCCGGCGTCCGGCGCGGGTCCGCGTGCAACGCCTACCTTCAGCGACGGCCGGGTGTTTGCGCTCACGGCGAACAGCACTCTGGTGAGCCTGGACGCCGCGACAGGCGATCCGCACTGGCAGCGCAACCTGATCGAGGAGCTTGGCGCCGCGCTACCGACCTGGGCCTTCAGCGGCTCGCCGCTCGTTCTCGGGCGCGCGGTCCTGGTCTTTGCCGGCGCCGAGGACGGGCAAAGCGTGGCCGCCTACGATCGCGATACCGGCGAGCGTCTCTGGTCCTCCGGCACCGGCACCATGAGCTATGGCTCGCCTCATCCGGCCGTGCTGGACGGGGTCGAGCAGGTCCTGATGAGCACCGACGCCGGTCTCCAGGCGTTTGATCCTCAGAGCGGTGACGTCCTTTGGGAGCACGCCTGGCCTCTCACCGGGATGGCGCGCATCGTCCAACCCGTCGTGCTCGACGACGGGAAGTCGCTCATTCTGCCAACCGGCTACGGCGAGGGCTCGCGTCGATTGAACGTCGAGCGAGGGGCCGCGGGCGATTGGCGGGTAGAGGAGGTGTGGAGCACTCTCTCTCTCAAGCCCTATTTCAACGGCCTCGTCTGTCATCGGGGTACCTGCTTTGGCTTCGACGGCAGGATTTTCACCGCCATCGGTGCCGACGATGGGGAACGCCGATGGAAAGGCGGGCGGTATGGCCACGGGCAGGTCGTCTTGCTCGACGACATGGATCTGCTGCTGGTGCTCACCGAGAAGGGAGACGTTGTGCTGGTCGAGGCCACACCAGAGGCGCACCGCGAAGTTGCACGGTTACCGGCGCTCGCAGGCAAGACCTGGAACCACCCGGTCATCAGCCAGGGGCGGCTGCTGGTGCGCAACGCCGAAGAAGCTGCCTGCTATGAGCTGGGGGCTGCGTAAAACGATCGGCCTTTCTGTAGTTTGCCGCCTGGAGGTATTCCCTGATGCGTAAAGCTCTCTTGCTCTCTCTGACCTTTCTATTGTTCCCCGCGTCCTCCCATGCGCTCCAGTTCTACCTAGGTGCTGGGCTGGGAAGCGATGTCGAGGGTGGGTCCTTCCGGGCCGGGCTCGAACAGTTCGCCGATTCGAGTGGCGACAGCTCCAGGCTCTTTGGCGGTGTGCGGATCGGCAAACACCTGGCAGTCGAAGCGGTGCATTACGACTTTGGGAGCCAGCGCTGCTGCAGACAAGTAGCAGATCTGGCGTTCACCTCGGAGGTGGACGGCATTTCGGCGGCGGCCCTAGCTCGGTGGCCGATGAAGTTCGCAACGCCGTTTGTCAAAGCCGGCGCCTTGTCCTGGGAAGAGTCCGGTGAGTTCTCCACTCTTCTCGGTGTTACCTCGAGGACCGATGACGGAGTCGAGCCCCTCTATGGCTTCGGCATCGACGTCAGCCTTCTGCGAAAGATCGGCCTGCGCCTCGAGTGGGAGAGCTACGAGTTTGATGGGGCGTCGAGCGAGGGTCTCTGGGCCTCGGTGATCTTTCGCATCAACTGAGCTAGCGGTCGACCTCCGTGTCGACCGTGGACCCTCCGCCGCCGTAGCGGTCGAGCTCCGTGTCGACCGTGGACCCTCCGCCGCCGTAGCGGTCGAGCTCCGTGTCGACCGTGGACCCTCCGCCGCCGTAGCGGTCGAGCTCCGTGTCGACCGTGGACCCTCCGCCGCCGTAGCG
>JAOTZA010000405.1 GCA_029861655.1 Acidobacteriota bacterium
TCCGTTGGTCGTGCGTTCGGTCCAGAAACAGAAGCTCGTCCGCCGGTTGCCGCTTTCTTGTCTTCTAGCCGAGACCGACAGCCCGGTGCTGGGCGCCGACCCCGGCGAGCGTAACGAGCCCGCCAACGCGGTGCTGGCAGTGAAAGCAATCGCGGAGCTCAAGGGGCTGGAGATCGAAGAGGTCGCTGAGGTGCTGTGGAACAACACCCAGCGGCTCTATGAAATGCGGTGACAGGCTACTCATTTCGGTGGCCAAGGGGCGCGTGATTTCCGAGACTCGACATACGAATTGAGTAGCCTGTCACCGCATTTCTCCCCGAATTGAGTAGCCTGTCACCGCATTTCCGAAAGCCCGAGGCCAGCAGGTACGGCCCCTGGCACGGGTGTTGCTCCTTGGGTCGCTAGATGGTGAAGAAGCTCGGATACGGCCTTTCGAGGGGTGGATTTGCGAACGGTTTTGTCGCCATCTGGGCGTTGGTGTTTGGCGCCGCGTCGTCCACTCCGGCGCTCGCCGCCTCGCTCGCCGAGGAGTTGGGCCGCAACGAGGTCCGGGTGTTCTCGGCGCCGTTCGAGCTTCGTGTGGGCGGCACGCTGGAGTACCTCGCTCTGGAATCGCGGCTCGAGCAGCTCGGGTACCGCCGCGTGCGCAGGAAGCCACAAAGCGAGGGTGAATTCTTTTGGGGTTTCGAGCGGTTCTGGATCTTCCGGCATGGCCATGAGCTGGGCAAGAAGAAACACCGGCCTGAGTTAGTGGGGCTCGGGCTCGACCGCGAGAGTGGCCGCATTCTCGCTCTCCATGGAAGTGAGCAGGACGATCCGAAAGAGCGGTTGTGGCTCGAGCCGATGCTTCTCGCCGAGTCACTCGAACCGGGACGGGCGCGACGTTACCCCGTCGAGTTCGCCAGGCTCCCCGAGCACGTGTGGCGATCCGTCCTGGCGATCGAGGACCACCGATTCTTCGACCACTCGGGGGTGGACGCCCGCTCGGTTGCCCGGGCGGCGCTCGAGAATGCCAGGGCCGGACGGGTAGCCCAGGGTGGCAGCACGATCACCCAGCAGTTGATCAAGATCCGTGATCTGACGCCGAGGCGCACGCTGGGACGGAAGGTCTCGGAGGCGGCGAGGGCGTTGGCTCTCGAAGCGGCCTACGACAAGAAGGAGATCCTCGAGGCCTATCTCAACAGCGTCTATTTCGGCCATGTCGAAGGCGTGGCACTCTACGGAATCGGCGCCGCGGCCCGCGGTCACTTTGGCAAGTTGCCGCGAGAGCTCGGTCTTGGTGAAGCCGCTCTGCTGGCGGGTCTTATTCAGGCGCCCAACCGGTTGGATCCACGACGGCATCCGCAGCGTGCCGAAACGCGGCAAAGGCTGGTGCTCGATCGATTGGAAGAGCTCGGGTGGGCTTCGAAGGAGGAAACGGCGCGCGCTCGTCGGGCCGGCGTTCCGAGACTCTCGGCGTCGGTGTCTCGCCTGCCGGCCAGCACACAGATTCTGCGCTGGATCCAGGAGGTCGTCGACGACCAGAGATGGGACCGGGCTCGCGACCGGGGAGTGGTCGTCGAAACAACCCTCGATCCGTATCTGCAGCTCCAGGCGGAGAAGTCGATCCGGGAGGGCTTGGCGCGGTTGCGACGCGACTACTCGCGTCTCCGCAGTCACCGGCCCGCCGCGGCGCTGGTGACCCTGGACCCGCAAACCGGAAGAGTGCTCGCATATGTTGCCGGCGATCCGGCGGCAACCGGCGACTCGTTCGATCGGGTGCGTCAGGCTCGCCGCCAACCGGGGTCGACGGTCAAACCGTTTGTGCTTCTCGAAGCGCTTGACAACTGTGGTTCCCGGCGACCTGTCCCTCTGTCCCAACGGGTTTCCAACCAGCCCCTGACGCTGCAACTCGCCTCCGGGCCCTGGTCGCCGCGCAACCCGGACGGGCGCTACTCGGCGTCGGTCAAGTTGGAGGAAGCGCTCCGCCGGTCGCTCAATGTGCCCTTTGTAAGGCTGGCTCGCTATTGTGGGATGGACGCGGTCGCTGCCCTCTTCCGTGACGCGGGGCTCGAGTCCGGTGACCCGACATCGCCCTCCTTTGTCCTCGGCGCGGCCGAAGTCTCGCCCCTACAGGTAGCGTCGGCATTTTCCGTGTTCGCGGCTCGTGGGCGGCGGGCCGAGCCGGGTTTGGTTGCGCGTCTGGAGCGGCCGTCGGGGCGCGGTTTCTACCGCCGCTGGAATCGGTCACGTCGGGTGGCGCGTCCGGCGAGTGCGGCGCGTGTACGTGGGCTCCTGGAGGAGGCGATCGAGAAGGGGACGGCCCGCTCCGGGTTTGTAGAGGGCCGCTACGCTTTTGGAAAAACCGGAACCTCCTCGGATCGACGCGACGCCTGGTTCGCCGGTGGGACCGACTCGATCGTCACCGTTGTTTGGGTGGGTCGTGACGATGGATCGTCCCTGGGCCTTTCCGGAGCGGCGGCGGCGGGACCGATCTGGCGGCGCTATACCGAGGTGGCCGCCAGCGGCAGCGGCGAAGTGCCCGAACGCTCCCGCCCGACGGTTATCAGAGCGCTGCGAACGAGAGGACGGGTGATCGATTGACTAGCCTGACCTTCTCACCAGCGTTCGTCGCGAGAGAGCGGAAGTGCTTGGAGATACAAGGCTTGCGACCGAGACCAACGCAAGCGTACTTG
>JAOTZA010000108.1 GCA_029861655.1 Acidobacteriota bacterium
CGCCGTCACACCAAGAGCAGTGGCCAGGAGCGCCGTCCGCGCGGTGCCGTCCAGCAGCCGGCTGCGGCCGCCACGAACAAAACGCCAGGCGACCGTACCTAGAAGCGACACGGGTGGAGAACGGCTAGGCTCTTCCATCGGCTCCTGCGGGCAACTCAGGCTTCGCAATCTTTGACCGTCGCCAAAAACCGGTCGAAAAGATCGGCCGCATCGTGCGGACCCGGTGCCGCCTCCGGGTGGTATTGGGCGGAGAAGACAGGTCTGTCGCTGACGACAAACGCCTCGACGGTGCCATCGTTCAGATTCACCTCTTGAACATGGCAGCTCTCCGGCAGAGACTCGGGAAGAACCGCGAATCCATGGTTTTGGCTGGTGATCCGGATCTTGCGGGTGTCTACGTCGAGCACCGGCTGGTTACCTCCATGGTGGCCGAACTTGAGCTTGAAGGTCTCACCGCCCAGGGCCAGTCCAAGAAGCTGGTGACCCAGACAGATGCCGAAGATCGGGATCCCCGCGGACAGCAAGTCGGCAATCGACGCGCGCACCCGATGGAGCGGTTCCGGGTCGCCGGGTCCATTCGACAGCACGACGCCATCCACACCCAGAGCCAGACAATCTGCGGCCGGCGTCGAAGCCGGGAGCACGGTCAGTCTTGCTCCGCGCTCGCAGAGACTTCGCAGGATGTTCTTCTTGAGACCAAAGTCGTATACCGCCAGATGGAACTCTTCTTCACCGGCGGCGGCGAGTTCATAAGGTTCTTCGCAGGTCACTTCCTCCACCAGCGCCCGTCCCTCCATCGGCGGGTGATCCGCAAGCTCCGCAACGAGCAGCGAAACGCTCGAGTGTTCGCTCGTGACTACGCCTCGGAGGGCTCCCTTCTCCCGCACTCGACGAACAATGGCGCGAGTATCAACGCCGTGGATAGCGGGAACGCCATGCCGTTTCAGATAGGCCGTCAGCTCCTCGTCGCTCGCGTGGCTCGAAGCACGGCCTGTAAACTGCCGGGCCACGAAGCCCTCCACCCAGGGGCGGGTCGACTCCGACACCTCTTCGTTGACACCGTAGTTACCGATGTGCGGAAAAGTCATCACTACGATTTGGCCGCGATAGGAAGGATCGGTGAGTATCTCCTGATACCCGGTCATTGACGTATTGAACACGACCTCGCCGAACCGGGTCCCGGGCGCTGCCGCCAGGCCTTCGAAAACCGACCCATCCTCGAGGACGAGAAGTGCGGGGGGCTTGGCGTTGAGGGGTGACAACGGGCCGGAAAGGTCAGGAGGAACTTGCGTAGGTTGGAATGCTTCGCCCAACAGCCGGTGCCAACTGCCGAACCGCTTCCATCAGCTCCACGAAACCCGCCGGACGCAGCGCCTGGGCGCCATCGGAAAGCGCTTCCTCGGGCCGATCGTGTACTTCGACCATCAACCCATCCGCACCCGCCGCCACCGCCGAGCGCGACAGGGGCGCTACCTTGTGCCGCTTGCCGGCTGCGTGGCTCGGGTCGGCGATGATGGGTAGATGGCTGATGCGCTTGACCGCCGGGATCGCGGCCACATCGAGCGTGTTTCGCGCGTGATCGGCAAACGTTCGAATCCCGCGCTCACAGAGCACGATCTGTCCGTTGCCTTGGTCCATTACGTACTCGGCGGCGAGAAGCAACTCGGTAACGGTGGCGCTCAAACCGCGCTTCAAAAGAACCGGTCGCCCACACTGGCCAGCGCGCTTGAGCAGAGTGTAGTTCTGCATGTTGCGGGCGCCGATCTGAATCATGTCCGCGTGTTCTGCCGCGGCGTCGACGACGTCAATATCGAGAGCCTCGGTGACTACCGGTAGACCCGTTTCCTGACTGACCCTGGCAAGGATCTTCAGCCCCTCCTCACCGAGGCCTTGAAAACTGTAGGGGCTCGTGCGGGGCTTGAAGGCGCCGCCGCGCAACATGTGTGCGCCGGCGTCTTTGACATGGTTGGCGATTCGTAGAGTCTGCTCGTAGCTCTCGACCGAACAAGGTCCGGCGATGATCAACAGATCGGGGCCACCGATCTTCACCTTGCCTATTTGAAAGGTCGTGTTCTCGGGCTTGAACTCGCGCGAGACGAGTTTGTAGGGGTGACTGACCTGAAGAACCTCCAGAACACCGGGCAGGTTTTCGAACTGCGCCGGCTCGACGACCCCGATGTTCCCCGTGATCCCGATGGCGGTACGCTGCGCACCAGCGATCGGATGGGCCTTGAGACCCCGCTCCTCCACCTCTCGCACGACATTCTCCACCATGTCGCTCTCGGCATCCATTTTCATCACGATCAGCACGTTCTTCTCCCTGCCAACAAGGGCGCGCTATGATAGCAAAGCCACCTCGAGTGCAGCCGACGCGCGACCGCGCTTCGCCTCCAGACGATCTTCCCAGCATACGGAGCCAACCATGCCAAGATTCTTCTCAAAACCGCCACACCGCCTCCAAAGGTTGCTGCTGGTCGCCCTGCTCGCAGCCGTCGCCATACCGGCCTTTTCTTATACCGTCTATCTCAAAGACGGCAGCAAGCTGGCTTCCGACGGGCCGCCGGTCATCAAGAACGGCAAGGCGATCATCACTCTCCAGAGCGGCATGCGCACCTCGATTTCGGCGGATGAGATCGACTTGGAACGAACCCGCGCGGAGAACAAGGACGACTATGGAAGCGCGGTCGTCCTCGGCGGGGCCGGGGCGACGCGAGAAGTGACCGTCCCGGTGCCAGACGAGCGCTCCGATAGAGTCTCCGATCTCATCGCCCGCGGCGCTGTGACGCGACGCGAACGGCCGCAGTCGCGTCGTGAGCACGTCCTCGACCCAACCGATCTCCAGAACTGGCAGCGCGTTCCCTACCACGACAACCTGGATCTGGTGTCCGAGATACAAGGCGTCTTTCGCGGGCAGGGATTCGAATCGGTTGGCGTCTACCGTGGTACCCAGCCCCGGCGGTTGCTAATCGAAATCGAGACCAACTCAGAGTCCGCGGTTTTTCGTGGCCTCAAGGTTGCGGCGGGCGCACTCAACCGCGCCGTCGGGCTCCACCCTCGGGACATCGAAGCTCTCGAGGTGGTGCTGGCTACTGCAAGCAACGAGCGAGCCGGCGAGTTCGTTGTGACGGCGGCGGACGCCGCGGAACTGCTGGCCGAGGGCGCCGAGGTGTCGACGTTCTTTGTCAAGAGCGTTCGCTTCTAGCCGAGAAGGTCAGGCTAGCTCTCTCCGCCCCGAGGCGGACACGCGGGATGCCGGACTTCCATCGATTCACCTTCCAGCCCGAGATAGGTCTCCACTGTCAACCCGGTGCGGCTCTCGAACCGGTCGCTGAAACCCTCAACGGCTCCCACCTTCTCGTCAAGAAATATTCTCTCGACCCGGAAGAGCGGCAGGAACATCGCGGCAAGACCCAGTGAAGGGGAGTCCTCCTTGGCGACTTGCTGCACCCAGTCGTCAAAGCTCGAGATATTGATCCCTCTCAGGACGACACCGGTCGAGTCGAGCTGCTCGAGAACACCCCAGAACTTCTCGTTCGGGTTCACCAGGTGGAGAATGACGATCGCTCCGGTCTCGAACATGGCGCTTCTAGAGTACTAGCTTTCCTCGGAGTCCTGCCGAGAGTCTTTTCGAGACGGTCGCTGCGAGAGCTCGACCAGCACACCCGACGCGCTCCCCGGGTGTATGAACTGGACCCGGCGCCCCTCAGCGCCAGGTGTCGGCTCGTCACGAAGAACACGAAAACCTCCGGCGCGGAGCTTTTCATCGGCCTCGAAGATGACCCCGGTCGACAGACATAGGTGGTGCATCCCCGGCCCGCGGCGATCGAGGAAACGGGCGATCGGAGAGTCGTCTCTGGTCGGCTCGAGCAGCTCGATCCGACTCGCACCGCAGGGGATGATCGCAACCCGCACGCCTTCCTGCGGCACTTCTTCGATCGTTTCGACCTCGAGCCCAAGAGCCTCATAGAACCCGCGAGCGCTCTCGATCGATTCGACCGCGATACCGATGTGGTCAATGCCTTCGATCATCACACCTAGCCCTCCCTCTCGGCACCGATGACACCCTCGTACAAACCGTCGGCCACGGAATAGGGATCGGTGCCGTTTTGGACAGCTCGGTCGATCTCCTTGTCCAGACCGACGGTCGCATCGGCGCGTTCGAGGATCTTCTCCTTGAGCACGTTTTCGACCCGCAGCCGCAACTGACGGCGGCGGCGGTTCCCGATCTCGCCACTCTCTTCGAGCCATTTTTGGTGGGTCTCGATCTCGCCCAATAGCTCCTCGACGCCCTCGCCACGGATCGCGACGGTCTTCAGGACCTTGGGTCGCCACGGTGGGTCGTCGGCAAGCGCAACCATCATCTCGAGGTCCAGCTGGGCCC
The DNA here is from genome assembly GCA_029861655.1 of Acidobacteriota bacterium. Lineage (GTDB taxonomy): Bacteria > Acidobacteriota > Thermoanaerobaculia > Multivoradales > JAHEKO01 > JAOTZA01. The sequence continues at coordinate 4,382 of JAOTZA010000108.1, forward strand.
GTTCGACTCCGTCGCGATCGGCCTTGTTGACGACGAACACATCGGCGATTTCCATAATTCCAGCCTTGATCGCTTGGATGTCGTCACCCAGCCCGGGAAGCGTCACCAGGACCACGGTCGGCACGCTTCGCACCACATCCACCTCGTCCTGGCCGACACCGACGGTCTCGAGCAGAATCCAGTCAAAGCCGGCAGCGTCCAGGATGTCGATAGCGTCGTGGGTCGCCGGCGCCAGCCCTCCCATCGCACCGCGTGTTGCCATTGAGCGGATAAAGACTCCGGGATCGGTGTAGAGGGTCTGCATGCGGATCCGATCGCCCAGGATGGCGCCACCGGTGAAGGGGCTGGTCGGGTCGACGGCTAAGATTCCGACCGTCTCGCCCGCACCCCTGAGGAGACGCGCCAGACGGTCGGTCAGCGTGCTCTTGCCGGCTCCCGGCGGACCGGTCACCCCAACGATTCGCGCTCTTCCGGTCCGTGGGTAGAGCTTCCCGATCAACTGGCGCCGCCCGGCGCCGCGTGTCTCGACATGGCTGATCGCCCGGGCCACGGCCCGGGGCCGGCGCTCGAGGACCCCCTCGATCAACTCATTCACCTCAACGGTGTTCAAACCGCGAGTCGCCGCAAGCGGCAGGCGGGCCCCTTTTATCAACCTAGCCTGACCTTCTCACCAGCGTTCGTCGCCAGAGGTCGGAAGTGCTTGGAGAACCAAGGCTTGCGACCGAGACCAACGCCAGCATAATTGACGTACGCTGAGGCGGTCGACGGGAGCGTAACGCAGTAGATTCAGGCACTTGCAACCTCGCAGTAGAAGGTTGGTGAGAAGGTGAGGCTAGTTCTCGCGGAGGAGCTGGCGAGCGATCACCAGCCGCTGGATCTCGCTCGTTCCCTCACCGATCGTGCAGATCTTGCAGTCACGGTAGAACTTCTCGGCCCGGTAGTCTTTGATAAGGCCATAACCACCGTGGATCTGCACTCCACGCTCAGCGCAAAAGACGGCTGCTTCACCGGCATAGAGCTTGGCCTCGGCCGCCAACCGAGTGATCCTTCGTCCACCGTCGAGCGACACGGCCGCCGCCATCGTCAGGGCTTCCGCCGCCGCGACACGGGTCGCCATCTCCGCGAGGTGGAACTGAATCGCCTGGAACTTGGCGATCGGCCGGCCGAACTGCTCGCGCTCGCTGGCATACGCGAGCGCCGTCTCATAGGCGCCGCGCGCCGTCCCGACGCCAAGTGCCGCAATTGAGATTCGGCCCCCGTCGAGAATCTGAAGGGCCTGCATAAAACCTTCCCCCCTCCGGCCAAGCAGGCAGTCCTCACCGACTAGACAGTTGGTTAGCACGACCTCCGCCGTATCGGAGGCACGAGTCCCGAGCTTGTCCTCCTTTTTTCCCGGGCGAAACCCTTCGGCGCCCTTTTCGACCACAAACGCCGAGATGTTGTGGTGCCTCGATCCATCGGGGTCCGTGACGGCGAAAACGACGCATACGTCGCCCACCGAACCATGGGTGGTAAACGTCTTCGAACCGTTGAGGAGCCAGCCGCCATCGACACGGTCGGCCCTGGTCCGGGTTCCGGCCGCATCCGATCCCGCACCCGGCTCGGTCAAGCTCCAAGCGCCGATTTTCTCGCCCTTCGCCAAGCCGGGCACCCACCGCCGCCTCTGTTCCTCGTCACCGAATTTGAGAATGTGGTTCGTGCACAGCGAATTGTGCGCCGCCACACTCAGGCCGATAGCCGGATCGACTCGCGACAATTCGTCCAGGATCAAGACATACTCGACATAGCCAAGACCGGAACCACCGAGACTCTCGGGCACCAGAATTCCGAGGAAACCCAATTCGCCCGCCTTCTCGAACACCTCACGGGGGAAGCGTTGCTCCTCGTCGATCTCCTCGACGATCGGGTCGATCTCCTTTTTCGCGAATTCTCGGGCGGTTTCCCGAATCGCTTGCTGCTCGTCGGTGAGAGAAAAATCAACCGCTGAGGTCGAAGTCGAGTCCGTTGCTACGGTCATTGGAGCGGAAAATCTATCACGCAGTCCTAACGACCCAGCTCCAATTCATCCACGATCCCAACCACGACCGCGCGAATCGGAGCGTCGGCGAGGGCAACGATCTGGCGCGCGGAGTTGCCTTCGTCGAGGATCAGAACCGTCTCCCCGGGCCCGGCGCCCACTTGATCGACGGCGATCAGGTAATCGCCGGTCGGCCGTTGGTTTTCGTCGAGCAGATCGCACAACAGAAGCTTTCGCTCCTCGTAGACCGGCGAGCAGACGGTCGACACCACGGTCCCGGCGATCCGCCCGATCTTCACCCGTCGCCCTCATCGAGGTCGACCCGATCCACGAGCCCGACGATCGCGTGGTCGACCGGGACAAAGGTCTCGGGCAGAGCAAGCGACGCCTCGCGGCTGGCAACCACGTAGACTAATTCGCCGACCCCGGCCATCGCAACGCCGTCGGCGGCTACCACCGGATCGCCCTTCGGGCGGAGCTTCTGGCTGAGCGGCTGCACGAGGAGGAACTTCACACCCTCGAGGCCCACCACTTTCTGGGTGGCTACCACCGTACCGACGACACGCCCTAGCTCCATTGCAATCGCCCCCGCACTAAGGGCTTGCTGAAGAACCCTGATGGATCGCGCGACATAGCAAGCCCTATGCCCTCTTGCCCTTGATCCGGCCGTGGAACTCGGCGTGGTCGGCAAGGTTCGCCGCCATCTCACCGTGAAGCTGGGGGATGACGACGCGGGCCACGAGCAGTGTCGGATCCTCCAGCGAAAGCTCCGCCAGATCGACCGCCGCCGCGACGTCGGCCACTTCGCCGGCCAGCAGCACATACCCTTTGCCACCCAGACCATCGGCCAGGCGGATCTCCAGAATGGAGACCTCGGTGCCTTTGACGGCGCGGTCGGCCGCTCGGATAACCGCCGGCACCGAGTGAGTCTCGAAGATACCGAGAGCGGCGCCAGCTCGACGACGACGTCTTCCGGTCAGCGCTTCGACGACCTCGGGGTGAACGTCAGGCAGGAAGACTTCGTCGCGCAGCGACTCGCCACCGGTTTCCCGGGCGGCCTTTCGGGCCTCCTCGACATCTCCAACTTCCCCTCCCGCAAGCACTAGATAACGGCCCGGGTGAATCGTGCCGGTGTGTAGTGACCGCAAAGGCGCGCGCTTGGTCATCGCGTCGCCGGCACGGATGCCGATGGCGATGGATTCGAACTCGAGGAGTAGGATCGCGGGCTTCATACGATCCGTAGCGACCCGACAACGGTCAAACGGCGAATCCGCGAAAACGTGCGTGGACGAGTGAGTCCCTCGCCCGTCGGAGTAGCGATCGAATAGGAGGTGAAATCCTCACCACCGGCGCCGAGCCCCGCGATATTCGCCGAGTTGGCGACAAAGATCGAGACGTTCATTCGGCGCGCCATCCGCGTGATGGTGTCGACGTTGTTCGAGTAGATCGAAGCGGTGTGCCGGAAACCGTGCTCAGCCTTCTCCGCCAGCTCGATCCCCTCGTCGAGACTCCGAACGCGTGCCACCGGAAGTACCGGCATCATCTGCTCGGTCCACACCAGACTGTGATCGATCGGAACCTCGGCAACCGCGAGACGTACCTCGTCGCCGGCCGAGATTCCGATTTCACCGAGGATTCGACCCGCATTCTGACCAATCCACTTTCGGTTGATCCGTCCCGGTTTGCGGGCCGAGCCGAGTTCTTCGAAGATCACCCGCTCGAGCTTCTTGATCTGATGCTCTTTCAAGACGACGTTCGGACCCTGAGCCAGCGCCCGCAGAAGCTCGTCGGCTCTCGTGGCGCAGACAAAAACCTCCTTCTCGTCGGTACAGACCATGTTGTTGTCGAAGGAGGCGCCGCGGGTAATCTCCCGCGCCGCCAGCTCCACATCGGCCGACTCGTCCACGAGCACAGGCGGGTTCCCGGGACCGGCGGTGATCGCCCGTTTATCGGTCTTGAGCGCTTCTCGCACGACGGCGGGCCCCCCGGTCACAAGAAGAATCCTCACACCGGGGTGATGCATCAACTCCTGGGCCGACTCGATGGTCGGCTCAGGAATGGCGCAGACCAAGTTGGGCGGGCCACCCGCCGACGCAATGGCGCGATTGATCCGGCGCACGTTCTCGACCGAGACATTCTTGGCCGCGGGGTGGACATTGAAGACGAGTGCATTGCCCGCCGAGATCGTGGCGAGGGTATTGTTGATGATGGTCGAAGTCGGATTGGTAGTCGGAGTGATGGCGGCGATCACTCCAAAGGGAGCGTACTCCGTTACGGTCATGCCACGATCACCGGTGGTCGCCTGCGGCGCCAGATCCTCGGGACCCGGTGTCTTGCGGGTCACCAGGAGGTTTTTGATCTCCTTGTCCGTGGCACGGCCGAGACCGGTTTCCTCGTGCGCCAGTCTTGCCAACTCCCGTGCGTCACGCTCCATCGCGGCACGGATCGAATCGACCACCGCAAAGCGGCGGTCGAGTCCCATCTCACGGTATTCGACAAAGGCCTCGCCGGCCGCTCGCACCGCCTCGTCCACCGAGCCGAAGATGCCTTCCTCTCCCGCCGCTCGCGGATTCGGTGCCACCGACGATGCGGCTTCACGACTGCTGCTTCGCGGCCGTTCGGGAGAACTCGGTTCCCCGGGGTAGCGATCCTTCACCCGCTCCAGAATCGCCTGGATCTCGCGTCGATCGATCGTTGTCATCCGGTCTTCGCTTTATTGAAGACCTCCCGGCCTTCGACATCCCAACTGTCGACGATCGCCATGATGACCGCATCGCACGGCCGATCTCGCGTCGCCACCGTTTGACGGGCGGCGCTACCCGTCGCGTAGAGAACGACCTCCTCCACACCGGCGCCCACCGCATCCACCGCGACGACCGTCCCTTCGAGTTCCTTCCCCTTAGCGTCCAGCGGTCGGACGACAAGAAATCGGAAGCCCTCCATGGCCGGTTCCTTGCGGGTAGCGACCAGAGTGCCGACGACTTTTCCAAGCAGCATGCCTCTCCTTTTTCGGACCTCGGCGCAAGCCGACCCCGATTGCAACATGTCTCGAGCGGTAAGCCCGCGACTCTAGCGTGATCGGGTCGTCTTCTTGGCCGGGGTTCTGCCCAACGGCAAGGTCTCGTCGATGTTCGAGTGCGGCCTGGCGATGACGTGCGTCGCAACCACTTCGCCGACCTTCTCGGCGCCGCGAACACCGGCTTCCACCGCAGCCTTGACTGCAGCGACATCGCCCCGAACAACAGCCGTTACGTATCCTCCCCCGGTCTTCTCATAGCCCACCAACTCGACCTTGGCGGCCTTTACCATCGCGTCCGCGGCCTCGACCATCGCCGTAAATCCCCTCGCCTCAATCATGCCTAGCGCTTCTGCCATGCCCTGTACCTTCCTCTCTTAGCTTTCCAGTCTTCGCGTTCCAAAAAACTAGTCTCCGATCTCATTTCTTGCTGCTTCTTCCCTCGAGCCCCTCGAGCGCGGCGACCGCCGCCCTCCACCCGACATCGATATCGCGCTCTTCCCCACCGAGATACACGCGCCCCATCGACCCAAAG
>JAOTZA010000109.1 GCA_029861655.1 Acidobacteriota bacterium
AGCAGTTTGCTCGGTAAGTCCTTTGGCAGTCAGGAGTCCCGTCAATTCGGCCAGTTCGTGCTCGGGTTTGTCGCGCAGCTCGCTTCGCTCGAGCTCGAGGTCGGCCTCTTCGACGTCGCGCTGGGAACTAACCGAAACGTACTCGCCAACAGCCATCGACAGGGCGCCGCCGACGAGGCCGGCGAGACCGGCAGTGAAGATTGTGCCGGTCGAGGCGTGTGCCGCGGCGACACCGATCACCAGGCTGGCGATCGAGACAGCGCCGTCGTTCGCACCGAGGACCGCCGCTCGCAGCCAGCCGCCGACGCCGATCTTGTGTCCTTCGGAATGCCGCTTCGCCATCTTCACTTCTCTTTAATTGCAGGTTTGAGGGTGGTGGATCTGGCTCCTCAAGGCAGGAGCAGTCCGCCACCTCTAGGCTTCAGCTTCGCCGGCAGAGTCGCAGATAGCCTGCACGGCAGGATGCTCCAGCTGCCGCTCGACGGTGACAGCGTAGTAGCGAGCGTAGGTGCCTTCAAGTGAGCCCAAGCACTTGACGCCATGCTGGCGCTCGAGGTCGTCCGCGATTAGCAGCGGTGCCGGGAAGAGCCCGGTGCCGATTTCGCCGAAAGCCTTCATTAGGGCACTGTCTTCGAACTCGCCGACAACTCTTGGTTGGAGTCCCCGCACCTCCAACCAGCGACCAAATGATTTCCGGATAGAGGAGTCGGGAGTGGGCAGGAGTACAGGGGCTCCCTCAAGCGACTCGGGAAAACCGTGACTGTACTTCCGAAGCAGCTCAGGTGTCCCGAAGATTGCGATATCGCAGTCTTGGAGAAGTCGGCTAAAGGCTCGGATAGTGGACCCGGGGTCTGCGGGTGCGTCGAGGAGAATCAGATCGAGACGATGCAGTGCCAATTCAGCGAGGAGGAGCTCGGGACGGCCCTCTCGGCAGGTCAACCGAATCTCCGGAGAAACAGCTAACGCGGGCTCCAACAGCTTCGTGGCGACCAGCTTTGGCACGGCATCCGCGATGCCGACCTGGAGGCTGAACGGGCCGCCCGTATCCCAGCCCTTGAGGGCGTGGGTCATCTCACGGCCGAGCCCGAAGATCTGTCCGGCGTAGCGAAAGGCTATCTGGCCGACGTCGGTCAGGCGGATGTTCCGGCCGACCCTACGGAACAACTTCACCTGAAGGGCCTTTTCCAGCTGGCTGATCTGCGAGCTGATCGTCGACGGCGAGATGTCCAGGACTTCGCTGGCGTGCGAGATCCCGCCCTCTCTGCCTACGATCCAGAAGTAGTAGAGGTGCTGGAAGTTGAGGAAGTCGACCGGCATTCGTTCATTCGTGTGAAGCGAAGTGAAGCTCAGACACTTCTTTCGAGGTTCAAGTATATCCCTCTCGATAGCGCCATTCGTCTGCTGGCGCAGCGCTCGTCCGAGTTTGCAATCCTGGCCCGAGCCGACCTCGCGAACAATAGTTTGGGAAAAACGATTGAATCTTTCGATCGTACGGTATTGATTAGGCTTTCCCGGTCTCGTACTCTCTCCCCGGCAACGAAGCGACAGGCACCGATCCTGGAAAGAGGTGACCGATGGCACGGCAGGACGCATCCACCAGCCGGGGGCGGGCGGACCGCTCGAGGGCAAGCACGCGGTCCGACTACGAAGGGGCAGAGCGCCAGATCCTGACTTCGTCGAGCTACTGCGCGGTCTGCAATCTCACATTCGGCAGTCAGGAGAAAAGAGTGTTCTGGGGCGAGAAGGAAGCCCATCCAGCGTGTGTAAGGAGAGTCCGCAGATTGGAGGCCGCCTGACCCGAAAGGGCCTCGGCGGAACCGAAGCACGTGTCAAGCGCCCGAGATCCCGTGCCGGAGCGACGCCCTGACCCGACTGGGCGGGGCTGGACACCTCCTCCGCTGCCGCCTACCGGAGGACATGTTTCCGGCGCCGAGTCGCGCAGCTCCGGCGGTATGGAGCGTTTCCGCAACATCCTCTTCGTCGCCGGCCTGGACCACGGGCCGGTCCCGAGGCGAGCCCTCGAGCGGGCACTCAGCCTCGCGAGAGCAAACAGGGCGAAACTCACGTTCTTCGATGTCGTGCACGAACCGGAGCTGTCTCGGGCGATTGTCCCTCCTGGGATTCTCGCCCGGGTCCGCGGTGACCGGTGCCGATTGCTGACCCGTCTGGCGGCGGAAGCCCAAGAGCGGGGCGTCGAAACCGAGGCGGAGCTCGCGGTCGGCAAGCCCTTCCTAGAGATCATTCGGAAGGTTCAACGTTCCGAGCACGATCTCGTGATTACCACAAGAGGCCGCAGCCTAGGCGCAGGAGCCATTGACAGAACGACTATGCAGCTCATGCGCAGGTGCCCTTGTGCGACCTGGGTCCTCCGAGCGCATGCGGCGAACCGCTTCACCCGGGTCCTTGCCGCCATCGACCCGGATGCGAACAACCGGCAGAAGGACTCTCTCAACCGGAAGATCATGGAACTCGCGGTCTCCATGGCAAGGCGCGAGGGAAGCGAGCTACATGTGGTCCACGTGTGGAAACTCTATGGGTTGCCTGTGGGAGCGTCGGGAGAGCAATGGAAACAGTGGGAGCAGACTGCGGGGGCCGAGATCAAACGGCGGCTCTATGACTTCTTGACGGACTGTGATCTCGGACTCGACTCCCAAGTTCACTTCGTGGCAGGAAAACCTGCCGTCGCGATCTCGAGGCTGGCGAGCCGAATGAAGGTCGACCTGCTGGTCATGGGCACTGTATGCCGGACTGGTGTGCGCGGCCTCTTCATCGGTAACACCGCGGAAGGGGTGCTGGAGAGAGTGGACTGCTCGCTCCTGACGGTCAAACCGGATGGCTTTGTTTCGCCGATCCGGCTGCCTGGGTTTCAGATGTCTGACCGCGCGCCCGCTGACCGGGAGGCACGATGAAACACCTCAAGAGCATCCTTCTCTATGCGACCGAAACGTCCGGAGCAGAAGCGGCACTAAAGCGGGCCGAGGCGCTCGCCATCAAGAACGAGGCCTTGCTCTGGGTCGTCGACGTCTTGCCGGGCCGGAATAGAACCTGGTCGACGATGGGGGGACAGCCCGAATCCCGGCAGGCGGTCGTTACCGCCCGCCTGCGGGAGTTGGATCTCCTGGTGGCACCGGCCTGCCGGCGGGGCGTGGCTGTCCGAGTCAAGGTGCTGATCGGCAGGCCGTCCGCCGAGCTCATCCGCGAGGTCTTGCGCAACGGACACGATCTTGTGGTGCTGAACGCCGGGACGGAGGATGGTTGGCCGGGCCCACTGTTCGGCAGAACGGATTTGCACCTCCTGAAGGACTGTCCCTGCCCCGTGTGGGTAAATAGGCAAGTCGACCACGGTCGCCACCGGCGGACCCTGGCTGCGCTGGACGCGGGTGAGGATTGGAGCGAGCGACAGCAAGAGAGCCTGCGGGTACTGGAGCATTCGGTGTCAATAGCGGAATGCGACGGCAGTGAGCTTCGGATCGTCTATTACTTGGGTCATTGGTCCTCCTACAACACGCCGAAGATTGCGAAGAACGCTCTAGGCCACTACCGTCGTCGGCTCGATGAGCTTCTGGCGAGGTGCGACCTGAGCCGCGTCCGGAACGATGTCCGCCTGGAAAGGGCCGCAGCCGTGGACGTCATCGCCGCTCATTGCGAGGAGATCGACGTGATCGTAATGGGAACGGTCTGGAGGAGCGGGCCGGCCGGAGTGCTGATCGCGGACACTGCCACGGACGCGTTGGCTCGAGTCGATTGCTCCGTCCTAGCCGTCAATCCGGAGGGGTTCATCACGCCCGTTCGACTCAACGGGCGGTCGGCTAGGTCAAGCGGCGTGACAAGGTGGGCCGCGTAGACGCGACCTTCTCGGTCACTGGGCTGCGCAAGATCTCCCGAGCGGACCCATCATCGAGAGTCCATCAGGTTGCATCGCCATCGAGAAACCGGAAAGCACGATCGATCTCTTCATGGCTGCCCACCAGGACCAGACAGTCGCCGGGCTCGAGCCGCAGGTCGGATGACGGGTTCGGATGTGACTGCTCACCGCGGACCACGGCGATCACGCTGGTCCCGGTCTGCCGCCGCAGATCGAGGTCTCTCAGAGTGCGGCCGCCCGCACGACCCTCGGCTGCGATGCGATAGATGTCCGTGGTTCCGGCCTCTAGAGCCTCGAGGACAGCTTCAAGGGCCTGGCCTAGCGGGGCGTTCCTCAGCATCTGGTAGGCCTCGCCGCGCAGGGCTCGCGTCTCGGCGCGAATCACGTTGCGCGGTACGTGGTACGCCGTCAGCACGCGGGTGAAGATCTCGATCGCCGACTCGAACTCCTCGGCTACGACCTGATTCGCACCGGCCTTGCGGAGGTCCTCGATCTCCTTGAACTTGTGTGTGCGGACCAGGATCTCGACGTTCGGCGAGAGCTCGCGGGCCGCCTTCAAAGAGCGACTCACGGCACTGAAGTCGGAGATCGCGAAGACGATGACCTTGGCGTCTTCGACGCCGGCCCGCTCCAAGATCTCCTTCTGCGCCGCGTCGCCAAACAGCACCGGCGCGCCGTCAGCGCGCGCGCGTCGCACCCCGTCCGGGTCGAGCTCCACCACCAGGTAGGGAATGTGGGTCTCTCCCAGAATCCGAGCCAGCAGACTACCGTTCATACCGTAGCCGACCACGACCACGTGGCCGGAGGGCGCCTGATCCCCGGTCGAGCCCTCGTCGCGTCCCGGGCGGCGCACCAGCGCGGCGACCCGGGTGCCCACCGCCGGCGCAATGCGCACCAGAATGGGCGTCAAGGCCACGGTCAAGACCGCCGCCACCAGGAGAATCTGGAACCGCTCCCCCTGCAGCAGGCCGTTGGCACGGCCGACCTCCATGAGGACGAAGGAGAACTCGCCGATCTGTGCCAGGCCGATGCCGCAGATGAGAGCGATGCGGATCGTGAATCCAGCGAGCTTGAGCGCCGCCGCAGCCACTAGCGTCTTGCCGACGGCCAGCAGCAAGGCCAGCGCGACGAGAAGCGGCAGCTTGGCCAGTGCGAACGGAAGATCGACCAGCATGCCGATGGAGACGAAGAAGATGCTGGCGAACAGGTCGCGGAACGGGCCGATATCGGCGATCACCTGATGGCTGTACTCGGTCTCGGCGACCATTACTCCGGCGAGGAACGCGCCCAGAGCCAGGGAGAACTCGAGACGCGCTGTGAACCAGGCCATGGCGAGGCAGGTGGTCAGGGCAGCGAGAACGAAGAGCTCGCGGACGCGGGTACCTGCGATGATCCGCGTCAGCTGCCGTATCAGGACGCGGCCGATGAAAAACACCAAAGCCACTGCCGCCAGCCCGCCACCGAAACGCAGGGTCAGGCTCGAGGCTGAAGCCTCGATCGCGCCCGCCAGGACCGGGGTCAGGGCGATCATCGGTACGATCAGCAGGTCCTGGAAGAGCAGTACACCCAGCACCACCCTGCCCTGAGGAGTCGTTGTCTCGCGGCGCTCTTGGTATTCCTTGAGGACCACTGCGGTGCTCGACAGGCTGACCACGAAGCCGATGAAAAGGGCATGGGCCAGGGGTAGCCCGAAGCCGATCACGATCCCCATGGTTAGCCCGGTGGTCAGCGCCCACTGCAGGGAGCCGCCGATCAGAAACGAGCGGCCTAGGCTTCTCATCTCGGCCGAGCTGAGCTGCATCCCTATTACGAACAGCAGGAGTACGACACCGATTTCGGCGAAGACCTCGACCTGCTCAGTCTCCGGCACCAGGGCCAGGCCCGAGGGCCCGATGAGGATGCCGCTGATCAGGAAGCCGACCACCGGCGGGATGCGCAAGCGAGTCGAAAGCAGCACCACCGCGACGGCGGCAGCGAGGACGATGACGGCCTCGGAGAGGAACTCGAGGGTTTCCACGGATCGATAATATGGTGGAACGCGTCAAGCGCCCCTTTCAGCCAAGTCTGTTCTTCCTGCGATGCGGCCGATCCTTCTCCTGATGACATCCGTGAGGTGCCCCAGGAACTTCCTCTTGAAGTCCCGCAGTCGCCCGTAGTCGGCACCGAACTGGGTCTGGAGCGCTTCCCAGGGGATGAGGCAGGGCTTCCGGAGGTAGCTCTTCCGGTAGGTCAGCCACGAGTAGATGTCGAGGGCGAGCGGGGCACCTTTCAGCGCTTTCAGGGCACGGAGGTCGATCGGCACGCGTGAGCGACGAGTTCGTCGTAGAACTCGGAGCTCAGGACGACGACGGAGTTGAAGGAACTCGGGGACAGGCACGTCCTCCCGTGCCCCCTCCCGAGCCAGTCCCCGAATTCCTGCTCGGGATCTCGAGGCGACCACCAGAGCTGGTGCTTGTGGGCGATGGTGTAGCCGACACCGGCGGCGTAGGAAACCGGTGACAGGGAGTCCCTCCCGTCCGCCCTCCCATCCCAGTCACCGCTTTCCCAGCTGCAGCGGATCGTGGTGGAGAAGAGTCGGTGGAGCTGGTCGCAAAGACGCGAGGTGGTGCCGCGCTTGCCGGTCACGGGCGTCAGGCCGAGCTTGTACATGAAGCTCGAGAAGGTCGGGCCGAGCTCGATCTCGAGACTCCGCGTTCGGACGGCCTCGGTCGAAAGCCAGGCGAGAGCGAGCCGTGGGTAGGAGCCGTAGGGGAGCCCGACCGATGGCGGCGCGTTCATGTAGAGGGTGAAGCGGCCGTTGACTCGCTCGAACTCATGCCGGTTTGGACCTTTGTGGGGCCGGCTGTGGGGCAGGGTAGCCTGGACCAGAGTTGGGCGAAAACTGTGTTCCAAATCTCTCCCGTTGGGGGCACTATTATTGCACTTTAAACTAGTGCAAATACAGTACTTATGACGATTGATGTACGAGAATTGGGGTGCCCTAACGGGAGTTTTTTGAAACTCCGCAGCTTTAGGCGGATCCGAGGTGAAGCTCCGTGCCGGAGGCGTTCGTCTCGCTCCAAAGGCTCGGGTTGAAGTTCAAGCCGGAGTGCTCTTCGCGATGAGGTGGCGGACAGTGCCCTAACCTTGGAGTCAGTCCGGCGCACGGTCCTCTGGCGTTGGAAGAGGAAGCCACTCGCCGTTCTGGGAGTAGACTGGCTCTCGATTCGACTAGGGAGAAAGTGCAAGTGGCGATCGAAGCCGGCCAACAAGTGCTTCACTACCGCCTGATCGAGAAGATCGGCGAGGGAGGGATGGGCGTTGTCTATCTCGCCGAGGATACGAAGCTCGATCGGAAGGTCGCTCTCAAGGTGCTGCCGACCGAGCTGGCGAGCGATCCCGAACGAATGCAGAGATTCGAGCGGGAGGCGAAAACAGTGGCTGGACTCAGTCACCCCAACATCGTGACCTTGCATTCCGTCGAGAAGGTAGCCGGAGACCACTTCATCACCATGGAGCTGGTCGAGGGCGAGGACCTGGCGACGCGGATCGCCTGCGGTCCGGTTCCCCTCGCCGAGGCGCTGCCGATCGCCCTCCAGATTGCCGAGGCACTGGAGGCCGCGCACGAGCGCGGGATCATCCATCGGGACCTCAAGCCGGCGAACGTCAGGGTCACGGCCGACGGACAGGTCAAAGTTCTCGACTTCGGCTTGGCCAAGGCCTTCGGGCCCGAGGGCGGAAGCGGAGCAGATGCCGCCGACCTTTCGGACTCGCCGACCTTGACTGCCCAGATGACCCGGGTCGGCACTCTTCTGGGAACCGCCGCCTATATGAGCCCGGAGCAGGCCCGCGGCCAGGAGGCGGACAAGCGTGCCGACATCTGGTCGTTCGGAGTGGTGCTGTACGAAATGCTCGCAGGAAGACCGCTCTTCGACGGCGCCTCGGTGACAGATGTTCTGGCGGCAGTGGTCCGAGATGATCTGGACCTCCCAGAGCTGCCGGCAACCGTACCGCCCTCGATTCGCGGCCTTCTCGCCCGGTGTCTCGATCGAGACCCGAAGAATCGACTGCGTGACATCGGCGAGGCGCGGGTTCGGATCGCTCGAGCCCTGGTGGCGCCGGAGAAGGTCGGAGCCGACATCGCCACACCATCCTCGCCAGTCGTTTCCGGTCGCAAGAGCTCACGGTCTTACATCTGGGGAGGCCTGCTCGCTCTGATGGCTGCGATCGCGGCCGGAGCGATCATGTGGCCCTGGACCAGCCGGCCGGAGCCCGCGAACCTTCTCTCCGGGGCAACAATGACCCGCATCACCGGCTTCGCGGGTTCCGAGACCAGCGCCGCCATATCGCGCGACGGCAAGAACGTCGCTTGCTTGTCCGACCGCGGCGGCCGGTTTGACGTCTGGGTGATCCCGGTCGCGACCGGGCAGCCGTACAACCTGACCAAGGGTCTCGTCGGAGGCCTGCAGTCGTTGCTGCGATCCGTCAGCTTCAGCCACGACGGATCGGAGATCGTGTTGGGCGGATCTCGGGATGGGCGGTTGCGGCGCATGCCACTGCTCGGCGGAACCCCACGGAACTGGTTGGAGCCCCAGGCGACCACCGTCTCCTGGTCGCCCGACGGGAGCCGCGTCGTCTATCAGACCTCCGACCCCGGAGACCCGATCATCGTCGCCGACCGAGACGGCTCCGATCGTCGCGAGATCCTCAGGTCCCCCTCGGGCCACCATCAGCACTTTCCGACTTGGGGAGCAGATGGCTGGGTCTACCTGGTTCGTGGCCATGAGAACACCGGGCAGATGGATCTGTGGCGCGTCCGACCCGACGGCACCGGAAGCGAACAGTTGGTCACGGGCACCCGCGAGCCCAAACATCCGACTCCCGTCGACGAGAAGACCGTGCTGTTTGTCGGCCAGGAGCCGGACGGGGCGGGGCCGTGGCTGTGGGCTTTCGATCTCGAACGGCGGGTCGCGCGCCGGCTGAGCTTCGGGCTGGAGCAATACACTTCCCTCGCAGCAAGTGCGGATGGCCGTCGCCTGGCCGCCAGCGTCGCGAATCCCCGGGTAAGCCTGTGGCAGGTGCCGATCGGTGACGAACTGGTGACCGACAGCGATGTGGGGCCTTTCGAGCTTCCGACAGTGAGGGCCCTCGCGCCCCGCTTCGGACCTGAGGACCTGTTCTACTTGTCCTCGCTGGGCAGCGGCGACGGGCTGTGGCGGTTCCGGAACGGGACGACGCGCGAGATTTGGAAGGGAACCGAGGCGCCCCTGCTGGAACCAGTCGCCGTGTCCGCGGACGGTGCCTCGCTTGCCCTCATCCTCCGGCAAAACGAACGGAATGTGCTTCATCTCTTGAGCGCGGATGGAGCTGAACTGCGGGCGCTTTCCTCTGCCGTCGACGTGCGCGGTTCGGTGTCCTGGTCCCCGGACGGAGCCTGGATTGTCACCGGAGGCGAAGATCTCGACGGCCTCCCCGGCCTGTTCAAGGTCAGCGTCGACGGAGACCGTGTCGAGAAGATCGTGGAGGGGCAGGCGCTCCATCCCGTTTGGTCTCCCACGGAAGAACTCATCGTGTACCACGGTCCGCAGGTGGGTCCCGTTTCCCCCGCGATGGGTGTTCGCCCCGACGGAGCCCCGGTCGACCTGCCTCCCCTGGAGATCCTTGTCGCCGGTCAGCGGGTACGCTTTCTCCCGGACGGACGGGGACTGATCCACTTGAAATCCTCGACGAACTTCCAACAGGACTTCTGGCTCCTCGACCTGTCAACGATGCAGGACCGCCGGCTGACCGAGCTCCACGCCGCCGGCACCCTGAACACCTTCGACATCACGCCTGATGGCAAGCAGATCGTGTTCGACCGACTGAGCGAGGACTCGGATATCGTGTTGATCGAGTTGGCGTCACCCAAGTGATCTGTTTCCGAAGCGAGTGAAGTGTCGATCGAGGCCGGACAACAAGTTCTCCACTACCGGCTGATCGAGAAGATCGGCGAGGGCGGGATGGGCGTTGTCTGGAAGGCGGAGGACACTCGCCTGCATCGGCATGTCGCGCTGAAGTTTGTTCCCGAGGCGAGCACAGGGGACCCGGAGACCGTGGA
>JAOTZA010000110.1 GCA_029861655.1 Acidobacteriota bacterium
ACGGGGAACTGCTCGAGCCGGAGCTCGCCAACCTGCACATCTGGACGGTTGGCGTCGGCAAAAGGCTCGCTCGACGGACATCTCTCGATCTCGTGCTTCACGGCTACCGCCAAGTTGAGGCTCGGAGCCTCCTGCACGACACCGAGCTGGACGATCGGCCGACCGGTCTCGACCGCGAGATCGGCTGGGAACTCGATGCCGTGTTTGGCTGGCGTCGGTTGGCGGAGTGGGATCTCGAGATAGTCGGCGCCTACTTTCGACCCGGGGACGCCTTCCAGCGACCGGACGACGCCTTTCTCGCCAAAGCGCAGCTGCGCTATCGGTTCTGATCACTAGGCGCCTTCGTATGTCTCGATACTTGATCGTGGGAGGTGCCGGCTACATCGGCTCGCATGTGGTGCGTGCTTTGGTCGAGCGTGGGGACACGGTAGTGGTTCTCGACAATCTCTCGACCGGCCACCTAGAGGCCATCGCAACCAGTGGAGCGAGATTCATTCCAGGAGACGTCTGCGAGGGCAATGGTCTGGACCGACTCTTTCGCTGTCAAGAATTCGACTGCGTGATGCACTTCGCGGCCAGTAGTCTCGTCGGCGAATCTGTCACCAAGCCTCTCGACTACTACGCCAACAACGCCGGCGGTGCCATCCGGTTGCTCGAAGCCATGCAGCGAAATGGAGTCGACAACTTCGTGTTCTCGTCGACGGCTGCTGTCTATGGTGAACCTTCGCGGGTTCCCATCGAGGAGAGCTGTACGCCGCAGCCCACCAACCCCTACGGCCGCTCGAAGCGCTTCATCGAGCAGTTGCTCGGGGACTGCGCCAAGGCCTACGGGCTGCGTTACGCGGCGTTACGGTACTTCAACGCCGGCGGAGCGTGCCCGTCGGGAGAAATCGGTGAAGACCACTCGCCTGAGACCCATTTGATTCCTCTCGTCCTCCAGGTCGCCCTCGGGCAACGTGAGCGGATCGACATCTACGGCACCGACTGGCCCACGCCGGATGGGACCTGCGTGCGGGACTATGTCCATGTGTGCGATCTGGCGGATGCTCATCTTCTGGCCGCCGATCGCCTCGCCGCGGGCGGCGAGAGCGTGGTCTTCAATCTCGGCAACGAGCGGGGCCTCTCGGTTCGTGAGGTGGTGGACCTTGCTCGTCGAGTGACCGGACGGGAGATTCCGGTGCGCGACGCTCCCCGAAGGTCGGGCGACCCGGCGCGACTGGTCGCGAGCTCGAGCAGAATCCGCTCCGCGTTGGGATGGAGCCCACGGTTCGAAGACCCCGGCGAATTGATCGAGACAGCTTGGCGCTGGCATCGAGAACACCCCCACGGCTACTAGGTTGCAAAACGATTCTATTCTCGGACAAGACCGGCGCGCCGCGTGCTCCCTCCGAGCATTCATCTTCCGTTCATCTGAACTTCCCTACCCTTGCCCTGGGTCAAGGGCCACACACGATGGACACTCGCAAGACAATCCTCCTGATCGAAGACAACCCCGACCTGAGGGCGGCTATCGGCGACGCCCTCGAGAGCCTTGGCTACGAGGTGATCGTCGCTGCCGGAAGCGCTCCGGCACTCGAGATCGCACGCGACGCGAGCTTCGATCTCGTGCTGGTCAACGCCTACCCGGACCGCGGGCGAGGGCTCGAAACGGTTGATCAAGTGCGTCGACTCGCCCCGGGCATCCCGGCAGTTCTTGGTTCAGGCTTTGGCGACGACCTCGATCTTCGCCAACGAGTCGAAACCGGCGACGTCGGGTTTCTGCGGTTACCCTTCTCGCTCGACGGTTTGGCGCGAGCGATCGAACATAACCTCGACCGACAAACTCCTCGCGATCCCGACCCGGAGATCCCAGTTCCCCTTGCGAATTCAGGCCAGGGCGCTCGATCGTATCGGTTTCAACCCTGGCTCGCCGCCGCGGCCGGTCTCGTCTTCGTGCTCGGCTTGGTCTTGCGATTCGGCGCGGTCACTCCCGTGTTGCCGCCTCCGGAGCTCGACAGCACGAGTCGAGGAGCCTCGATCCACCTGCTCGAGCCGGTGGGCAAGGTCCCGGGCACACCCAGTCACCTGGTCTGGCGCGATTCGCCCGGCGCCGTCCTGTACAAGGTTGTCCTCATGACCGTAGATGAGACCGTGTTGTGGCAAACCGAGACGCAAGCAGCGTTGGTCGAGATTCCACAGTGGCTTGTCGAAGAACTTCACCCTTCGGTCACCTATCACTGGCAAGTCGAAGGGTTTGACGAGAATCGTTCCCTGATCGGAGAATCGGAGTTCGCGGCATTCTCGAGACTCGGACGACTCGGAGGATGACTCCGGCGACGACGATTCAGCCTAGATCGCGGCTCCTTGATTCTCTCTCGCCCTGGCCCTGACGGCCCCGCTCGCCCACGCGAGAGCGAGCAACAAGATCGCCACGGTCAGGACCCATGTCGACGATTGCACCCGAAAGACCCTGTCGATCGGTGGGGCTACGCCGACCAGCACGTAGCCACTCCAAAGATGTGGGGCGCTCCACTGCTCATCCGCGAGAAACTGGAGCTTGGTGCGACGCAGCGCCTCTGCGGGGCTCGACCCGCGGGACAGAAACTCATAGAACCGGCCCATGAAGATCGAGGTGGGTTGGTCGCCGACGTCCCAGAGAGTCGCAAGTACCGACTCGGCGCCAGCCGCGAGAAACGAGCCGGTAAGAGATGTCAGGGCCTGACCGTCCGCCGTGGCGCCCAGAGCGCTGGAGCAGGCAGCCAGAACTACCAAGGACGAGCCGACCTCGGCCGAGGCGATCTCCCGCGGATAGAGCATCCCGTCCTCTCCGCCGTGAGGAGACAGAAGCACCGCTGCTCCCAGCCTACGAGATTCACCGACCGCGGTGTGGGTGGCGAAGTGGGTTACGGCCGCCCCGCGGCGGCTGGCTTCGTGGAAAGCTTGTTCGGTCGCGGCTTCGCCTGTCAAGACACGGTTCTCACCCTTGAACCGGCGCGAGATCTCACCGAGCTCGTGAAGCGACGCGGGAAGGGGCTCGAGGGTGAGCCCGGAGGTCAAGTACGCTTCGTTGTGCGGCTCGGTGAGCTCTACGCCGCCAAAGCCCAGAAGGCCAACGGCCCTCTCCGCAGAGCCGCGTCCGGCGCCGCTCGGCAGAGCCCAAGCGCTGGGCAAGTAGGCGACCGTAGCGCTCTCGAGAAGCGAATCTCCACCTCTCCCTTGCGGCAACAGCTCAAAAGGCAAATAGCGAATCCCCTTGTCCGGCGCGATGAACAAAGTCGCATCATCCTCTGGCAACGGCACGGCAACGGCAAGAAGAGAGGCGGCCAGCTCTTTGAGCTCTTGTCTTGGTGGGGCGCGACCCTCCGACAGTTCGCGATGCAGGATCTTTACCCTGCCGAGAAGGGGCTCCGCGGCGCCTACCCGACTCATTTGCACCGTCGAGGTCTCTGGGTCGAAGCGACTCTGGCGCCCGCTTACCCTCCAGACCAGAACCTGGTCAGCGGCGACAAAATACTCCAGCAGAACATCTCTTCCGAGCCGCCGACCGATCTCGACGCCGTCGAGTGGCGACACTCCGAGGTCCCTCGTGCCAAGGGCATCCAGCAGATCGCGTGCCTTTGCCCGCTGCGCGATCTCGAGTGCCCGACCGGCGTAGCCCAGATCGTCTTGGCGCCGGTCCATCTCGGCCAAGGTCAAAACAGCCCCCGAGTAAGCGCGCCGCTTGTCGGCGAAAAAGGACTCTCGATAGCTTCCGGCGGGCGCCTCCCTGCGCCCGCCTTCGATCGCCGCGATCGCGCTCTCGAAATGAGCCAACGCGGCCTCCAAGTCGCCGACTGCCAGCTCGACCTCCCCGAGGCCGGTCTGGCTCGACCACACACCCTCGAGGGTACCGCTCTCTTCCGCCAAGCGGCCACCTCTGCCAAACACTTCACGCGCTTCATCGCTTCGCCCCTCTCCCAGCAGCAACTGCCCGAGGAATACCAGCGTGTCGGTCTCGACCAGACGGTCGCCGCTTTTCGCGGCCGCCTCGAGCGCTTTGCGATAGGAGGCCTCGGCAGCCTCGAAATCCTCCAAGTTGAGATGGCGGGCGATGCCGATATTCAGTCTCGCGTGAGCAGCGCTCGACGAGTCGCCACTCTCGACGTAGATCTTCTCCGCCCCTTCGAATTCGACGATGGCACGCAGCGGATCACCCAAGTTCCGGTACACCACACCCAGGTTCATCTGTACCGAGGCACGCTGGGCGCTCGACAACTCGTCGCTTTTCTCGAGCAGATCGCGATAGAGGTCCAGTGCCTCACGATGAGCACCAAGCCGCTCGAGCACGACGCCCCGATTGAGTCGTGCCGTTTGGAGCTGCTCTCGAGCCCACCATTCATCGGAGTGAAGAGACGCCAACTCGGCGACCGAGGAGTGAAAACGGAGAGCATCCTCGAAACGGCCCGTAACCGTCGCCACCGCACCCAGATTGGCCAGGTTGATCGCCTGGCCCGCGAGATCGTCGTTGTCGCGGTTGATCACGAGCGCTTCGCGCAAAACCGCTTCGGCCTCCGCGTAGCTTCCGAGATGCTGCAACGTCAGACCCAGGTTGTTGAGCGAGCGCGAGAGCCGTGGCGCCTCGCCCAGGCCGCGGCGGAGCCGCAACGCCTCCCGACACTCCCTCTCCGCGGCCCGGTAGTCGCCGAACTGGTCGAGGATCACACAGAGGTTGTTGTGCGCCACAGCCTGGGACGACGCGTCCAGCTGCCCATCACGGAGTACCTCCCGGTAGGCGACTCTCGCCTCATCGAGCCGACCGGCACCGTGCAACTCTCGGGCCTCGTCCAGCGTAACGCCGCTCGTAGACACCGCGCCGCTCGGCCGCCGAGGTCCGAGGCTCAGACACAGGACAACGGCGCCTACGACTCGGGCGGCTGGTGTCCAACGAAAGAGCATTCGACTTCGGTACCATTCTGGCACGGCGCCCGATCCGATCCGACTCTATGGGGGCAGCGGATCGAGCGCCACCGGACCTGGAGAAAGCCATGAGAATCCTCGTTGTCGAAGACGAAAAGACCCTCGCAGACGCGGTCGTTGAACTGCTTCGAGACGAGAGCTACGCAGTCGATCTGGCGATCGACGGCGAGACTGCATCGGAACTCATGGACATCAACACCTACGACTGCGTGTTGTTGGACTGGACGATTCCGGGCCGTTCGGGGATGGAGCTCCTGCGCGAGTGGCGCCAGACCGGCGACGAAACCCCGGTTTTGATGCTCACGGGCCGCGCCACGGTCGAGGACCGGGTCAGCGGGCTCGACACGGGAGCGGACGACTACCTCACAAAGCCGTTTTCGCTGGTCGAGCTCCTGGCCCGGGTTCGCAGCCTTCTCAGGCGCCGACCCAAGACGCTTCAAAGCTCGCTCGCGACCTCCGACGTCGAGATGGACCGGGCGACACGATCGGTCACCGTAGCCGGTTCGCCGATCGAGCTGTCGCCAAAAGAGTTCGCTCTCCTCGAGTACCTGCTCAACCGGATCGACCAGGTGGTGACACGAACAGACATCATCGAACACGTCTGGGACGATTCTTTCGACTCTATGAGCAACCTGGTCGATGTGACCATCTACAAAGTTCGGAAAAAGATCGACGGCGGCCGTGAGCGAAAACTTCTTCACACTGTCAAAGGTGTCGGCTATGTCTTGAAGAGCGAGCGCTCGTGAGAAGGGCCTACTGGATGCCCCTCATGGTCCTGGCTCTTGGAGCCGGCTCGATCCTGCTTCTCTTGGGAAACAACTGGATCCAGGAGCGCTGGATCGCCGGAGATGTCGGCTCTTTGCGCGCCATCGAGGAGATCCAGACGCGGATGGCCATCGCCCACTTATGGATCGAGGAGTTCGTCACCGGCGACGACGTAGACCTCGGCGAGATCGAGCACAGCCTCAACCGGGGCAGCGAACTCGCCGCAACTGTCGCCTTGCGCACCTCTGATCAGAGTCCTGCAACCGGCAGCGGACCGGCGTCCATCCCGGAGCTCGCCGCCGCTGCCGCACGCCGGATCGACGAGTTCGAACGCCTCACACTCGCCCGCCAACGCGATTACGCCGCGGGCCTCGAAGTCGGAGTTGGCTCGCCTTTCGACACCGCCTACGACGCCGCGTTCGCCGACTTGGGCGCCCATCTGGGTCGACTCGAGCAGGCCCTGATTCTGCGCCTCACCAATTCCGAGCGCCGCGCCCGTCTGCTGTTTCGGAGCGTTCTGCTCGCTTGGTCATTGATCATCGCACTCGCCGCCGCGGGCCTTTGGAGTCGCGAGAGGAAACAGCGGCAGATCGAGCTCGCGCTCGGTGACAGCCAGACCCAACTCCTCCAGGCGCAAAAAATGGAGGCGGTCGGGCGTCTTGCCGGTGGTCTGGCGCACGACATCAACAACTACCTGGCCGCGATCGCAGCGCAGAGCGAGTTGGCGAAAATGAAAGCTGAACCCGGCGGCTCGACCGCAAAACGGATGGACGCGGTTCTGGCAACCACCAAACGCGCGGGCGCGCTCATCGAGAGGTTGCTGGCGTTTAGCCGGCGTCAACCCGCAAAGCCCGAGTCCGTCGATCTCCACCGGATTCTGGTGGATCTGCACAGTATGCTGACGCGCTTGCTCGGCGAGGACATCGACCTTCACATCGAATCCTCTCCCGGTCTGTGGCCGATCGAGATCGACGCATCACAGCTCGAACAGATTGTGCTCAACCTGGCGGTCAACGCGCGCGAAGCGATGCCGACAGGTGGCTCATTGACGATCGGAGCTTTCAACCAACCCGCCGAGAAGCCGCAAAGAGGGTCCGATTGGGTGGCTCTCCGGGTCGTCGACACCGGTGCTGGGATCCCCGAAAAGATCCGGCACAAGATCTTCGAACCTTTCTTTTCAACCAAGAAAGAGGCTCATAGCGGGTTGGGGCTGGCGACGGTTCTGGGGATCGTCGAGCAAAACGGCGGCCGGGTCGAGGTCGGGTCGGGAGAAGGCGGCACGACTTTCGAGATCCTCCTGCCGCGCAGCTCGAAAGAACCCTCGCAACCGACTCTGGACGACGACGCCGGAAGCATCCCACCCGCCGAAGGCGGCTCGATTCTTCTGGTCGAGGACAACGACGAGCTCAGGCGATCGACCCACGACCTTCTGGCGACGTGGGGCTACTCTGTGACCCCGGTGCGCGACGGTCTGGCGGCGCTCGAGACCTTCGAGGCCCAAGAGGAAGGCTTCGACCTGTTGATCACCGATGTCGTGATGCCGGGTTTGAACGGCCGCGAAGTCGCTGAGACACTGCAAGACGCCGACCCGGCCCTCCCCGTTCTCTACATTTCCGGTCACACCGACGACGTCGTTCTCCGGCACGACCTCGAGGCCGGTAGCGTCGACCTGCTGCAAAAACCTTTCTCGGCTGGGCAACTCGCACATCGGGTTCGCGCCGCTCTCGCGCGAGTGACCGATTCCCCACAAGCCCCGAACTGACGTCCCCGGTCAAAGGCCCTGGCGGCGGTGGTATCAACTTGAGGCTTGGTCCCCGAGGTGCGGCCCAACATGTCGTGCACCGAAGATGCACTCGACTCCAATCTCCTGGGGTCAGTCAACTGACTTTTCCTCAGGTTGACAGTACCTCTTGTCGAGTTGAGCGCGGTGGCTCGCACGATCCTGGCGGCGGGGCGCGAGCGCGACCGTAAGCGAGGGTTTTATCTTCGGCGCTCATCCACCGTTCATGTTGGCCCGGCTATAACTGACGACCATGACGACCACCGCACGCACTGTTGAGCCTCCGAGCGCCATGCACGTCGTGAGACCGGAGCTCACGCGGTCGACAGCAGACTTGCGACCGCCGGAGCTCCCTTCGGACCGAAACCTCGCCGCCTCCCTGGTGGGACCGATCCGGTCGTTTGGACTCTCCGTACTATAGTTTGGATGCGTCACAGGAACTTGCTCTCCGAATCCGCTGTTTTCCGCTGGCCCCTTCTTTGCACAG
Organism: Acidobacteriota bacterium; assembly: GCA_029861655.1. Classification (GTDB taxonomy): domain Bacteria; phylum Acidobacteriota; class Thermoanaerobaculia; order Multivoradales; family JAHEKO01; genus JAOTZA01. Next base: position 7,968 of record JAOTZA010000110.1, read on the forward strand.
TCGGGGGAGCTATTGGAAGAGCCCCTCGACCTCGCAAAGCTCGACACCTAGCCTCGGTTCTCGGCTTAGCTCTTGTCCTTGCCGCTGCCGGCTGCGTTCCGATCTTTGTCGACGGCGCCTTCCAGACTCTGCGGGTGGTCTTCCAGCTCGATAAGGCGCTTCCGGCAGGAGAAGCGACTCTGGTTCAAAGCTGGTTCTTTCCACTAGACATCAAGGTCAAGAAGAACTTCGTCCAAATTTCGGGGCGCTTGCTGTCCGCGGACGACGAGGGTCTCGCCGGCAGGGTGACGGTCAAGGCGCAGTTCGAGCAAACGGCGTCCGGCAAGAAGGGGCAAAGCATCACCCTGAACGCCGAGGTCGATGGAGACGGCTTTTTCTCCGCCAGCGGCAAGATCAAGAAGAACATCGCCGCCGGCGATCTCATGATGGTGACGGCGCAGCCGACGGTCTCGGCGATTCCCGACGGCGCTAAGTTGACAGTCTGTGTGGATCTCGTCAAGAAAAAGGCTGATCTGGCCGCCCTGCCGGATTGTGTCCAAGCGGACGGAGGTGGCGAGGCAGCTGTCACCTTTACCGAGCTACAGAACGAGTTCTTCACCCCTACATGCGCGGTCTCCGGGTGCCACAGTGCCGCCAGCGCCAACGCCGGCTTGGTGCTCGTTGCCGGTCAGGCCTTCGGGAACTTGGTCAACGTGCCCTCGACCCAGCGACCACGGTTCAACCGAATCATGCCAAACGATCCCGACAACAGCTATGTGGTCAAGAAGCTGCGAGGCGATGCCGACATCGACGGCGACCGAATGCCCGCCGGCGGCCCGTTTCTCGGCCCCGGGGAGATAGACCGCTTTGTGAGCTGGATCAACGACGGCGCCCCGAACAATTGACCGTCTCGCGAGCTGCCGTGGTGCTTGCTCTGATGGCGGCCACACCCGCCGTGGCACAGGTCGAGCCGGTCCTCCTCGACAGTGTCGATGTGTTGAACTTCGACCGTCCCGAGTCGTGGGCGATGAAGTACTTCACCTCGGTGTCGTTGCTGACCGGACTGGGCACGCAGAAGCCGATGGACAAAGGCTCGGTCGAGATCGGATTCGAGGGCGGACTTGTGCCGGCTCTGGGAGAAGAGAAGCGCCGTGTCGGGTTTATCGGCAGCAAGGTGGAGGACCTCAACCGTACCTCGCTCTTTGGCCGCGCCCGGGTCACGTTCGGTCTGGCCGGCGGCGTCGCGCTCACCCTCGGAGCCACACCGCCGGTAGAGGTCAACGGCGTCACTCCCAAGCTCTTCGATCTGGCCGTCGGACGGTCGTTGGTGGAGCGACCGGGTTTTCGGTTGGGTGGGCGAGTACACGCTCGAAGCGGCTCGATAGAGGGCGATCTGACTTGTTCAGCCGACGTGGCAGGCGTCGAGGACCCGGCGACAAATCCCGATGACTGCCGCGAGCCGTCGAACGACGAGGTCACGCAACACACCGTGGGTCTCGAGCTGTCGGTGTCGCCAAGGACCCAAGGCGACCGCTGGGAGCCGCATTTTGCGGTGTCGGCGAACTACATGGATCTGGAGTTTCAGGTCCGTGCCCGTTATTCGAGATTCCTCGACCGGACACGCCTGGTCACCGAGGGGTGGACGTCTTCGGTATCGGCCGGGCTCGGATATCGGGCGTCGGATCGCCTCCGCTTTTCGGGCGAGCTCTTCTACACGCCACTCGAAGTAGTGCGCGATCCTCTACGGGGCACGCAGAACGACGAGCTGGTGAACGCACGCGTGCTGGCGAGCTACCGCGTCCGCTAGGCGTCGCCGCGTAGGCGCGTCGACCGCTCCGCTTTCCACCCCGGCCTATCCGAGAATAGGATCGCGTACAACTCGGTCTCAGAGAATGAGTTACATGCTGGCGGAATGCGGTACAGGGATGGGGGGACCGCTTAGGTACAG
>JAOTZA010000406.1 GCA_029861655.1 Acidobacteriota bacterium
CCGCAGGCTCGGATCCTGTGCCCTACAAGAGCGAAATGAAGGCCGGTGTGTTTTTTATCGAGAAGAGCGATGTCACCCAGGCCAACATCCAGGTGGGGCATCTCGGGATGCTGGTTGCCGACGATCCGGACTATTTTTCGATCCAAGTGATGAACGAGATCCTCGGTGGCAGCTTCGCCAGTCGGTTGTTCCAGTACGTTCGCACCGATAAGGGTCTCGCCTATGGGGTCGGCGGCAGTGTCGGCGCGTCGTATCGGTATCCGGGAATCGCCAGGTTCAGTCTGCAGACGAAGTCCGAGACGATGGGGGAAGCGGTGGATGCTCTCTTCCACGTGCTCCGTGGAATGCACACCGATCCGGTCACCGAGGACGAGATATCCCGCGCCAAAGACTCGATCTTGAACTCCTTTATCTTCAACTACGCTTCGACGGGACAAATCCTGGGTCAGCAGATGCTCTACACCTACTATGGGTTGCCGCTCGATTTTCTCGACAGCTTCCGATCCAAGGTGGAAAGCGTGACCCGTGAGGATATTGCGCGGGTCGCCAAGAAGTATCTACACCCCGACCAGATGACCTTGCTGGTGGTCGGCAAAGCCGAGGCTTTCGACCGACCGATGGACACTTTTGGCGAAGTCCAGGTGGTCGATATCACGATCCCGTCGCCCGAGATCCAGCTCGCGGCGGTCGAGGCCACCGAAGAGGGGGCAGCCGCGGGACGCGAGCTCTTTGCCACTGTTGTGGCGGCGCTCGGTGGCTCGAATGAACCGGCCGAAGCGTTGAAGACAGTCGAAGAGACCGTCGTCAATATGCAGGGCCAGACGATGGCGATCTCTCAGGAATCGCTGATCGTCTATCCGGACCGCGTCTACGCCGCGGTCAGCACCCCGATGGGCGAGCAGGTGATGGTCGTCGACGGCGACGAAGGGTTCATGGCCATGGGCGGGCAGAGTCGGCCGGTGCCCGCCGAGCAGATCGAGCGTCAGCTCAAGAACTTCGCTCACGATCTTCAGTACGTGCTGCGTTACAGCGATGCCGAGGATCTCGAGGCGGTGTCGGCGGGCGAAGAGGAAGTTGCGGGAACCCACTGCAGCATCTTGGCGTTGACTTTCAACGGCGAAGCTTCGCGTTGGTGGGTCGATGGTGAAGGGCGAGTTCTCAAAGCGGCCTATCAGTCCAATCATCCCTTTACGCAAGCGCCGGGTCTCTTCGAGGTCTTGTTTTCGGACTACCGAGAGGTGGAAGGCCGGCTCGTGCCCCACAAGCAGGTGACGAGCGTCGACGGAACTCAACTGCTCGAGACGACCCTCAAGACCTTCGAGGTCAACCCCGCGGTGGATGCGACCTTGTTCGAAAAGCCCGCCGCCTGAGTGGGTGGCAGAGCCGGTCTCCGGGGTGCGCTATCTTTGAGCGATGGCGAGAGCCGCGAGGAATAGATGAGCCGCTTGACGGGTGAACCGTTGGAGGCGGTCGACAGCGCCTGGCTGCGCATGGAGACACCGGTGAATCTGATGACGATCACAGGTGTGTTGACGCTCGCCGAATCTCTGCCGTTCGAGCGTTTTCGGCGGCTGATCGAGGAAAGGCTGGTGGTCTACGATCGGTTTCGGATGCGTGTCGTGCCGTCCGAAGGCGCATCGGGGCGTGCCCGCTGGGTGGAAGAGGGGTTCTCGCTCGATGATCACGTCGAGCGTGCCGAACTGCGAAATTCGCAGAGCAAGGCCGAACTGCAGGACCTGGTCAGCCGGCAGATGTCGACCCCCCTCGACTACGACAAACCGCTCTGGCGCTTCTGGTTCGTGGAGGATTTTCGCGGCGGCTCGGCGCTGGTGGCTCGTATCCATCACTGCATCGGTGACGGCATGGGGCTGATGAAGGTGATTCTGGGAATGGCCGACCCGGTCGACGTGACCGTGCCTCAGGTCGGCCCCAAGCGATCGGGAACGGAAGCGCGACACGAGAATGTCGCTCGTCGTTCCAAGCTTCTGGAGGCGGTCCGGGTGAGCGGTAGTGCGACCAAGGCACTGGCTCGGCTGCTGACGCTCAAATCCGATCCTCTAACTCGCTTCAAGGGCACCCTGGGAACCGAGAAGCGGGCGGTATGGTCGGAGCGAACACCGCTGGCGAGTGTCAAGTCACTGGGTGCCGAGCTGGGCGGGACGATCAACGACGTGTTGCTGACCGCGGCCACGGGGGCGATGCGCGCCTATCTTTTGGATCGCGGAGAGAAGATCGACGGTCTGGATGTCCGCGCCACGGTGCCGGTCAACTTGCGACCGCCCGAAGACGTCTCCTTGGGGAACAAGTTCGGTCTTGTGTTTCTATCGTTGCCGGTGGGTTTGGCTGATCCGCTGGGGCGGCTCCGCGAGCTCAAGCGACGCATGGACCGGCTCAAGCGCTCACCCGAGGCGTTTGTGGTATTTGGTGTGCTCAAGGTACTCGGAAAGGCACACGCGGAGCTACAGAGCCGGGTGGTCTCGATCCTCTCCAAGAACGCAACCGCGGTGATGACCAATGTTCCGGGACCCCGCGGGCCGCTGGCTTTGTGCGGCCGCGAGATCGACCACATGATGTTCTGGGTCCCACAATCGGGCGATGTCGCCCTCGGAGTGAGCATTCTGAGTTACAAGGAGGGTGTCCGG
>JAOTZA010000407.1 GCA_029861655.1 Acidobacteriota bacterium
TCGGAGCCGGGGGCGCGGCTTGACATCAACTCGTCCCCATCGAGATAGACGAAGTAATCGTCATCCCGCCGATGGAAGGTCAACTCTTGCCCTTCCGGCGTGGTGAACCGTCCGAGGGTCTCGAAGGCTTTCAAGCGCGAAAGTCTAGCAGCGGCGAGACCCCGGGGAGAATGCGGCTACTGAGCGCCCGCCATCCCGTTCCACGCCTGTGCCGTGGCGCCCATCAGCTTGCCGGACTCGGGGTCGATCGTGGCGCCGACCGACCAGCCGCTACCCGAACCGCCCCGAGGGAGCTCGTCGATCACATAGCCGCGGCCCTGCATGTCGAGCAGGAGCCGGCGCTCGAAGTCGTCCTCCCAGACCCGGTGGATCACTTGGGTAAACCACCGGGACGACACATGGGCCGTCGGTGTCGTGGCGGCCTGCTGTGGGTTCATGCCATAGGTCAGGACGTTGACGATGCTGAACAGGCCGGTCTCGAACAGGCCACTCCCGACACCGCTCGAGGCCAGCACAGGTTGGCCGTCGCGTGTGGCGATGGCGACGAGCTCTCCCGTGGCAAGCCGGCCCCCCGGACCCGCATCGGTGACGAGGGGACTCGCCCAGCAACCGACGTCAGCGACCGAGACGCCGTCGACAAAGATTCCGGTCGCACCCCAGATGATGGTGTTGATGGTGTGGAGGAGGGCGGCGACGTTGCCCCTCGAGTCGATCGCAAGGACTCCGTCCGAGTGGCTGCCACCGGGACGACCCACTCCATGGGTTCTCGCCACCGCATCGAGCATCAGGGCGAAGGCTTCATCGGACTCGGTGTAGTGTCCCTCCGCGCGCAGTTGATCGCCCGAGAGGCTCGTGAACGCCTCGCGCAGCCTCAGGCCGCCGGTACCCGGCAACCCGGGCCCGTGGATCACGTGGCCATCGAACGCAGTCACCTCGGGCGGGCTCCAGAGAGGCCGATAGGCCTTGAGGTCTCGGATCGACAACCGGCCGCCTTCGGACTGAACGACTTCAGCAAGCTCCTTGGCCCAGCGGCCGCGGTACATGTAGCGAGAGCCTTTGCGGGAGACCTTTTTGAGGGTCTTGGCGAGCTGTGGCTGTCGGAACCAATCTCCCGTCCGATAGATCGAACCATCGGATTTGAGGAAGATCTCGCGCCCGCCTTCGAGACGGGTCAGTGTCGCCTCGCGGGCGTGGATCCACGAGCCCAGCATCGGGAAGATCTCGAAACCCTGGTTGGCGAAGTAGAGGGCCGGCCCGAAGAGCGCTTTGAACGGTAGCTCGCCGAACTCGTCGTGCGCGGTTTCTAGACCGCTCATGAAACCGGGCACCAGGACCTGCCGGCCGTCCGGAACCTCGCACTCTGCAATGTCGTCGCCGCTGGTCTGTCCGCGGGGCACGTCCCAGGAGCCGTTGAGGTAGTGGATCTCGCCAGTGGAGGCCTCGTAGTAGACGAGCGCCATCTTGCCGGCAAAGCTCACGGTGGCCCCGGCGTTGAGCGTTGTCTGGGCAAGCGCGGTGGTCAGGACGGCGTCGACGGCGGTGCCGCCTTGGCGCAGCGCCTCGACACCCGAGCGCACCGCCAGGGCTCCGGTTGTGCCGACCACAAGTCCCTTCTTGCTCCTCGCGGGTGGGTGCGAAAGGGAGTTGTTGTTCTGCAGGTGGGTGTAGTGCGCGAGTTCACCTGGCGGCCAGGCTGCCGGTGAAAGATCCACTTTGGCCGCAGTTGCCGCCGATGGGCTACCGGCGACAACCAGAGCAAGCGAGAACCCGAGGACAGAAGACGATGCGGCTCGAAGAGTCATGTCGGGCTCCTTTCAGGTGGAGAGCCCCATCGGTCAAGATACTCGCGTCCACGGGGGAAAACGCCACCCGGCCGGGTGGTTCTGGCGGGTGCAGTACAGTCCACCCCAGATGTCGACTCGGCGCCTGAGTGAAGACTCGATCGTCATCCGTGGGGCGACTCCAGGCGACGCCGGCGCTTTGGCTAGACTGGCGGAGAGAACGTTTCGTGCCGCGTTCGGGGCGCGGAACACGGAAGAGGACATGAACGCGCATTGCGCCGAGAACTTCGGTCCAACGATGCAAGCGGCCGAGATTGCGGACCGAGCGGTCGAAACAGTCATCGCCGAAGACGCCAACGGTCTGATCGGATTCGGTCAGCTTTGTTGGGGCTCCGCTCCGGAGTGTGTTCGAGCCACGAGGCCAGCTGAGGTGCGCCGGCTCTATGTCGAGGAGAGGTGGCACGGCAGAGGTGTTGCCCAACGGCTGCTCTCCGATCTCCTGGCTCGTGCCGGGACGGGTGACGCCGATCTGGTCTGGTTGGGTGTTTGGGAGCACAACCCTCGTGCGATTGCGTTCTATGAGAAGGTCTCTTTCACTCGGGTTGGTGCGCAGGTATTCCAACTCGGGAGCGATGCCCAGCGAGATCTCGTGTTGGTTCGACCATGGGCCGCGTAAACACCCGCAGCCGTTTTTTGCCTCGGCTCGCCAAGCTGGCGGAGCTAGCTGAGCTCAAAGAGCTTATGGCCTTGTCCATCCGTGGACTCGTCGGGGCGTACCTGGACCCGGCCCGCGTGGAAGCGTCGTTCGAGATCATGGGGGTCGATACCCAGCTGATCGAGGACAGGACGTATTTCGCTG
>JAOTZA010000408.1 GCA_029861655.1 Acidobacteriota bacterium
TAGACCGAGGACCGCCGCGCCGCCCCGGCGAAGCTCCCGTTGAAGGGGCCCTCTGACTCGATTATCCTGACTGTCGGGCATACTCGAGATGAGGCAGGTTCTCCCCCTGTTTCTCGGCGGCGCGAACCTGAATGATCTCCGCCAGAACCGCAACCGCAATCTCTGCCGGTAGGTTGCCGCCGAGCGCCAGACCGATCGGCGCAAAGAACGGCAAGCCGGATGTCTCCAGGCCTCGCTTGAGGAGACTTTCGCGCACACGCTCGATCTTGCGCTCGCTGCCCATCAGACCCAGGTAGCTCAAGTGTGGCGGGGCTTGACGGAGAATCGAGGTCATTGCCGCGAGGTCGGTCTCCCAACAGCGTGTGACCACTGCGGCCAGGATCTCGCGCTGAAGAAAAGGCTCGAGAAAAGCTTCTTCATAGTCTCGATCCACGGGTGAAAAGACGGTCCCGGGCGGAAAGAGACTTGGTTGGCGGTACTCTTTACGGTCCTCGGCGAGCAGAATGTCCAAGCTGCAAAGAGCTGCCGCGCGGGCAAGAGCTTGACCGACCGGACCGCCGCCGCAAATGACGAGAACAGGTTGTTGCATCAATACCTCGATTAGAACTTCGATCAAGCCTCCGCAGACCATCCCAGTGGGCTCACCACGTACCGCTGTCTCCGTGAGGTAATAGCGCTTGACTTTCGGCTCTCTGGATCTCCGTTCGAGAAGCTGGCGGGCATCCACTTCGACCAACGCTTCGAAGGCACCTCCACCTAGGTTCCCACCCGCCGATCCATCCGGTCGCACGAGCATCTTCCACCCGACCTTGCCCGGCGTCGAACCCTCGATTCGCACGATCTGGCACAGGGCCACCGCACCCTGATCGCGCAAAACGCGCGCACTCTCGGCGAGCAGGTCCGTCGTGTCGGGCCCAGGCATGCGAATCAGCTTAGCACCCGCTGTCGGCCGCTACCGCGACGGGACCTAGCCTGACTTTCTCACCAGCGTTCGTCGCGAGAGGTCGGAAGTGCTTGGAGATACAAGGCTTGCGACCGAGACCAACGCAAGCGTACTTGACGTACGCTGAGGCGGTCGACGGAAACGTAACGCAGTAGATTCAGACACTTGCGACCTCGCAATAGAAGGTCGCTGAGAAGGTCAGGCCTAGGCGCTGCCGGACGAGGAGGGCTTGTCGCTCGTCTTCGAGGCCTTGTCGTTCGACGACACGGACTTGTCGGTGGAGGAGGAATCCCTGTCACCCGACGAAGAAGATTCGTCGCTCCCCGAGCCGCCACCAGTCTTCGCCTCGGATTGAGTATCACTCGCGTCGGTGCCGCTCTTCGTCGCCTTGGGATCGCTCTTGTCGGCGTAGTCGGTGACATACCAACCCGTGCCCTTGAATTGAAAAGACGGCGCCGACAGCAGGCGCTTGAGAGCTTCTCCACACTCGCCGCACCTATCGGGCGCCGGATCATTCATCCGCTGCAGGATCTCGCTGCGGTTTCCGCAGCCGGTGCACTCGTACTCGTAGATCGGCATCTTGCTTTGTCTCGGAATTCGGGAAGCGCGTGCGCTTCAGGCGGAGAACACGTCACCCTGGGACTTCAACTGGATCTTCACCGGTCGGCGACGCTCCGGCAACTCTAGCGTATCGTGACGGGTGACGAGGTGAAGAACACGAAAAGCATAGAGCAGCTTTGCGTTGTCCGCGGCTGCCAGAGGTCCCTGCGAGCACAACTCATAGAAGGTCCGCTTGCCGTCGACCGAGGTCAGCAGTCTGTACTCGATGCTGTCCAAGCCTATCTCGACGAGATCCTCGGTACGAAATGACGGCTCTAAGATTGTCGCCTTGGTGCCTACCCGCTCGACGAGCGGCTTCGCCTCGGGGGCACGCTTGATCCCCTCGAGGATCACTCGACGCATGGGCAGGCGCGTCTGAACCATGTCCTCTTCCCGGAACTCGCCGATCGAAAACGTAACCTCTCCATCCTCCCAGTAAAAGAGGCTCCACACGATCTCCTCGATGTGTTCGCGGATCGCATCGAAGACCGACGCAGGGCTCATGAATCCCTGTTCGATTAGCAGCTCACCGACACGCTTGCCACCCGATGTCCGCTGATGCGCCACTTCATCGAGCCTCGCTTGGTCGAGTTTCCCCGCCCGCATGAGGGACTCACCGAGACTGTCGGCTCGGTCGTTCGAAGCGGCGTGAATAATATAGCCGTCGCGTAGATAGACACGTTTTGTGAACGGTCCGTTGCGGGCTTCGATCAGGCCGGACACACGGAAGCGGTCTATTGAATACAGCATCTCCGGGAGCGCCGTCTCGCGCAGCAAGGCCCGATACTGGAATTTGCTCGACATGTTCAAGACGTTCGGGTCTTTGAGCTGATCGATACATCTGATGGCGCGACGGCACCACGCCTTTCAACCCCTCAAAGACGACATTTCAATATAGCATTCGGAAAGTCTCCGAGGATGTTCCGTAATTCACACCATCACCCAAAGACGGCGGCCACGCCAAGTCGCCTTTCGACGAGATCTTGATGAGAACGCCGCCGACTCCGGAACAAGCGTGGGCTCGAATCACGACGGAGTTATCGCCCTTGGCGATCGAGAGCGTTTCGTGCCCCCGGTCGCTCGGCCGTGTCCTC
>JAOTZA010000111.1 GCA_029861655.1 Acidobacteriota bacterium
TTCCAACGGATCTCCCTGACCGACGGCCTCTCGCAGGCTGCCGTGAGCAGTATCTTGCAGGACCGGGAAGGATTCATGTGGTTCGGCACCCAGGAGGGTTTGAACCGCTTCGACGGCTACAACTTCCCGTTCTTTCAGCGTGACCCGGAGAATCCGGCGTCCTTGTCTCACGACGGGGTTCGGACCATTGTCGAAGACAGCGACGGGTCCTTGTGGGTCGGCACCGATAACGGCGGTCTCGACCGCCTCAACAAAACCGACGGTACCTTTAGGCACTACCGGCATGGCGCGACCAACCCAGGCAGTTTGAGCAGAGATCGAGTGCGGGTGATCTACGAGGATCGGACTGAAGCCTTGTGGATCGGTACCGACGGTGGGGGGCTCAATCGTTTTGATCCGGCGACCGAGACTTTTGTCCACTTCCTCCCCGACCCTGAAGACCCGACGAGCCTGAGCCACGCGCACGTTCGAGACATAGTCCAGGACAGTGCGGGTCTTCTTTGGGTTGCAACCGAGGGTGGCGGACTCGATGTCCTCGACACAAAGACGAAAGTCTTTCGTCACTACCGACACGATCCTCGGGACCCCACGACGTTGAGTGACGACAAAGTACTCAAGATCTATGAAGACAGCTCCGGTACTTTGTGGATCGGTACCGCCGAGGGCGGTGTCAACAGATTTGACCGCGCCACCGGGAAATTTAGGCACTTTACCCACGACAACGGATCCGGCCTGGCCCAAGGCCCTGTGCGAGCGCTCCTGGAGGAACGTGACGGATCACTTCTCGTGGGGACCGAGAACGGTCTCTGCGAGCTGGATCCGGCGACCGAGAAATTCAGGGTTTACGCACACGACCCCGTCGACCCCTTCAGTTTGAGCAATAATCGCGTTCTTTCCCTTCACCAGGATCGGGGTGGAGTCACATGGATCGGCACCTCCGAGGGACTCAACAAACGGAATCCGACCGTGGGGACGTTTCCCCATTACGAAGCGCGGCCTGAAGACACGAAACGACTGAGTGCTGAATATGTAACTTCGTTTGCGGAAGACGGCCAGGGGGTCGTATGGGTCGGCACGATGGGCGGCGGTCTCAATGCGTTTAGTCGAGAAAGCGGTTCGTTTCGGAGGTATCTCAACAACCCTGGAAACAATTCGACCTTGGCGGACAACGGGATCATGTCGCTTCTGGCCGATCGCGAGGGCTCGATCTGGATCGGCATGATGAACGGCGGACTGGATCGTTTCGACCCGCAGACCGGCCGGTTCCAGAACTACCGGCATGACCCCGAGGAACCGAACAGCTTGAGCTTTGATGGCGTGACGGCGATCCACCAGGATCGGCAAGGTCACATATGGATCGGGACCTACCGCGGCGGGCTGAACCGGATGGATCCCGAGACCGGCAGGTTTGTGCGCTACCGTCACGACCCCGAAGCTCCGAACAGCTTGAGCACCGATCGAGTCGTTTCGATCTTCGAGGACAGCGAGGGATTCCTTTGGGTCGGCACCGATGGCGGTGGGTTGAACCGGTTCGACCAAAAGCTTGGTGGTTTTGTGTCCTATCGGAACAACCCCGAGAATCCCGCCAGCCTGGGAAGCGATCACGCGTTTACGATTACCGAGGGGCCCGACGGCGATCTTTGGATCGGCACCCTGGGTGGCGGCCTCAACCGATGGAAGAAAAGCGACCGGGTGGCAGGCCGGGGAATTTTCGAACGCTACCTCAAAGCGGACGGCCTGCTCAGCAATGTGATCTATGGCACGTTGTGGGACGACGACGGAAGTCTCTGGATCAGCACAAACCGAGGCCTTGCGGTCCTCGAGCCAAAGACAGGTACGATCCGAAACTACAATACGAGTCACGGTTTACAGAGTGAAGAGTTCAATTTTGCGGCGGCGTTTCGCGCCCGCAATGGTCAGATGTTTTTTGGCGGGATCAACGGCTTCAATGCTTTCTTTCCGGAGCACATCCGGACCAACGAGCATGTACCACCCGTAGAACTGACGGGTTTCCTCAAATCCAATGAGGTTGTTTCTCTCGACGAACCCACGTCCGAGGTCGAGGAGATCGAGGTTGACTACACCGATCCGGTGATCACTCTCGAATTTTCGGCCCTCGACTATACGGCGCCCGAGAAGAACCAGTACCGATACATGCTTCGAGGCTTCGACCCCGAATGGGTCGAGCTTGGCAACCGTCATCGTGTGACCTACACCAACCTCGACCCCGGGGAGTACACCTTCAGGGTTCAGGCGTCCAACAACGACGGCGTGTGGAACCGCCAAGGGCTCTCGCTCACGCTTCGCTTCTTGCCGCCTCCATGGGCGACCTGGTGGGCCTATTCGGCTTACGGGGTGGTGGCGCTGGCGTTGGCGGCCCTCTACTCCCAAGCTCAGCTTCGCAAGCGGGAGCGAGCGGTCAAGCTCGAGGCGACGAACCGTGCTCTCGAGCAGGAGATCACCCGCCGGGAGGCGAAGGAACGTGCCTTGCTGAGCGCCGAGAACGCCAGCCGCGCCAAATCGCAGTTTCTGGCGAATATGAGCCACGAGATCCGGACGCCCATGAATGGCGTGCTCGGAATGCTGGAGCTTCTTCTCGATGACAGTTTGACGGAAAAGCAGGAGGATCGCGCGGCGAAGGCCCGGACTTCGGCGGTCAACCTTCTGGGGATCATCGACGACATTCTGGACTTCTCGAAGATCGAGGCAGGGTATCTGGACCTGGACGCGGTCGACTTTGATCTCGAACAGCTGGTAGCGGAAACCCTTCAGACGTTTGCTGGGCGGGCGGAACAAAAAGGACTCGAGTTGTCGAGGCTCATCACCGAAGAGGTGCCCACGGCCCTTCACGGAGATCCCACCAGGTTGCGGCAAGTGATCTTCAATCTGGTCGGGAATGCGATCAAGTTCACCGATGCCGGGCGGGTAGACATTGTGGTCTCTTCTCGAAAGAAGAGTCGGAATTCGGTGACGCTCATGTTTGCGGTCCACGACACCGGCATCGGCCTCGACGAGATCAACCGGGAGACAATTTTCGAGTCGTTTCAGCAAGCTGACGGTTCGACCACCCGGACCTATGGCGGCACAGGTCTCGGGCTTGCCATCTCCAGGGAGTTGGTGGAGATGATGGGTGGTGAAATCTCGGTCGTCAGTCGGCTTGGTAAAGGGTCTGTTTTTTCCTTTTCACTCGAGCTGGCCCGGCAACAGGGGAGTCGCGGCCATCAGGCCGGCGGCGATATTGCGGGCGTCGAGCCGCGTCGAGAGGTCACGCTCGTGGGCACGAGAATCCTCCTGGTGGAGGACAACCCGATCAACCGGGACGTCGCACGCGGGATGCTCGAAGGGCTGGCGGGCTCGGTCGACGCGGTTTCCAACGGTGCGGAGGCGCTCGAGGTGCTGGCGTCGAACGACTACGATCTGGTTCTGATGGACTGCCAGATGCCGGTGATGGACGGCTACACCGCGACCGCCGAGCTTCGGAAGATCGAGAGATCCCGCGCTCGCACCGACACGCCTCGACGAACGCCGATCGTTGCCATGACGGCTCATGCCATGACCGGCGAACGCGACAAGTGCCTGGCTGCCGGTATGGACGACTATTTGAGTAAGCCCTTCGACCGGAACCAGCTTCTCGAGCTGATCGGCCGCTGGCTCCCAGGTGGTGAGGGTGAGACCGGCGTTCCATCGACACCGCGAGCGGCGCCGCAGCTTCGGTTGGTCGAACCCGCGACCGAATCACCGATCGACGCCGAGGCTCAGAACCGGTTTTTGTGGGAGCCGCTTTCGCGGGATGCCGCTCTCGAGATCCTGGCGGTCTACACGGACACGTCTCCCGGGCTCGTGAGAGACATAGGCGAGGCTCTCGAGAAAGAAGACCTGCAAACGGTCGCTGCCCTGGCGCACCGGTTCAAGTCCTGCAGTGCGATGCTCGGCGCCAGTGGCCTCTCCGAACTATGCAACCAGCTAGATGTCGCGGCGTCCGATCACTCGACCGATGAAGCGGCTGCCCTGTTTGCCAAGGTCGAGACCGAGGTCGAGCGCGTCATGACGGCCTTGGGAGAAAGCCTGCCGGCCGCGGCTTGCAACTGACGGCGCAAACTCGGATGTAGCGGTCGACCTCCGTGTCGACCGAACCGGATCACGGACCCCTCCGGATGTAGCGGTCGACCTCCGTGTCGACCGAGGTGGATGGCAATTGGGATGTAGCGGTCGACCTCTGTGTCGACCGAGGTGGATGGCAATTGGGATGTAGCGGTCGACCTCTGTGTCGACCGAGGTGGGCGCGAGCGCCTGGGCTACGGCGCGCTGATGTCGTAACAGAACAGGTTGTCCTGCTCGCGCAGATAGAGCTTGCCACCCGAGATGACCGGGTGCGACCAGCTCGGGTTGTTGACCTCGGGGATCATAAAGCTGCCGTGCTCGCGATAGGCCTCGGGCGTCGCCTCGATCAAGACCATGAGGCCATCTTGATAACGGAAGTAGATCCGGCCGTCGCCATAGGTGATGGCAGCCGAATTCTTGCCCGCGTTTCGCTCCGGGCCCCAGGCCACCTCACCGTCCGCGAATCGAACCGCGATCGGAAAGCCTTTGTTGTGGCCGGTGCCGCTAAAGACGGTCCCGTTGTGGAGGATCAGACCGCCGTGGTGATTCTGAAAGGTGTCGGCTTCCAGGAAATAGACTTCCTCGGCCTTGACTCCCCCCTCGCCGTCGGTGCTGAGCTGTAAGAGAGCGGCGCCGGTGCCATAGCCACTCGAAGCGAACACAAAGTCTTCGTGCACCAGGGGGGTGGCGATGTTGGCGATGTCGTTGGCGACCTTGTTGTAGCCCCAGAGAAAGTTGCCGGTGTCGGCCTCGATGCCGATCAACCCCCGGCCGATGAACTGGACGTAGTGCTTGATCCCGCCTCCCTTCGAAACGACAATCGACGAGTAAGCCGCCCCGTAGGCGCCTTGAGAGCCCAACCGGCCAATCGGTGCGCGCCAGATTTCCTCACCATTGCTCTTGTCGAGAGCCACCATCGCCACATCGGTCGTTCCGGGTGTGACGAGGACTCGATCACCATCGACCAGCGGAGACTCGGCGTACTTCCAATCGGTGGTGCCCATGGCTTGCATTTGGTGGCTGCCGAAGTCCTCTGGCAGGCTACGGCGCCAGATCTCCTTCCCCGACCCGGCATCGAGAGAGATCACATCGCCTTCGGTGTTCATCAAATAGAGGCGGTTGCCGTCTACTGTCGGCGTCGATCGTGGCCCGAGATAGCGATCGTCCCAGCTGGGGCCGATCCGGGTGAGCCAGACCAGCGAGCCGTCTTTTTCGTTGAGCGCGAGGGCGTACTGACCGTCACCGTGGTCGGCCCCCGTGAGGTCTCCCATCGTATAGATGCGTCCGCCCGCAATGGCAAGGCTGGAAAAGCCGCCACCGAGCCCGGAGGCTCGCCACGCCATAGGCGGTCCGGCCTCCGGCCAGCTCTGGAGAAGCCCTGTCTCCGGTGAGCGACCGTCGCGGTTCGAGCCTCGCCACTGTGGCCATTCGGCGGCACCGAGCAGGCCGGTTCCGAGCATTGTCAATACGGCTGTCGTTGTCAGGGTCTTCATAGTGCCTCGCTTGGGTCGATAAAGATCTACTCTCTGATACTACGCTCAGGGGGCGGATAGGTTGAGACAGATCCACTCTCTATAATGAAGCTCGGTCCGGGCCCGGAGAAGCAAGAGATGTCCAAAGTCCCGAAACGCCTGATGTGGCTGGGCGTCGCCGTTGTGCTGGTCGCCGGACTACTCGTGCCGCGGCTCGAGCTTTTTGGGGGCGGCGACGGAGCCGGCACGGCTGAAACGCCTGCCGAGGCGCTCGAGGTCGCCGTTCAGGTGGTGACACCCCACCTCCTGGCGGAGCGGTTTGCCACCGTTGGCACGATACAGGCCGACGAGCGGGTGGAGATTCGCAGCGAGCTCGCGGGTCTCTTGGAAGACATCCGTTTTCGAGAGGGCACACGCGTTGTGCGCGGCGAGCTGCTGGTCCAGATCGATGATGCCGCGTTTGTGGCCGAGCGCGACCGGGCACGGCACCGGGTCGAGCTGGCGCGGCTGCGCGAGGCTCGCCAGAAAGACCTTCTCGACGAGCAACTGACCAGCCAGGACGAATACGATCTGATAGCGAGCCAGTTGAGCGTCCTGGAAGCGGAGCTTCGGGTGGCCGAGGCGCGTCTCGAGAAGACCCAGATCCGGGCTCCCTTCAGTGGCGTTGTGGGTCTGCGCTCGGTGAGCCGCGGCGCCGTGCTGACACCCCAGATCCGAATCACCACGTTGCAGAAGATCGACTCGGTCAAGCTCGAGTTCTCGGTACCGGAGAACCACGCCACCCGGGTGCGCCCCGGAGAGACCGTCGGTTTCAGGGTCAAGGGCTCTGCTCGCCGCTACGAGGGCGAGATCTACGCCGTCGAGCCCCAGGTAGATCGCGAGACGCGCTCGCTCAAGGCGCGGGCGCGGTGCGCCAACCCGGACGGCGACCTGCTGCCCGGGGCCTTTGCCGACGTCGAGCTGGTGGTGCGCGAGATCGAGGATGCGCTCACCGTTCCGGCGCTGGCGGTGATCCCCGAGCTGGGCAGCAAGAAGGTCTTTGTGATCGAGAACGACCGGGCCGTGGCACGTCTGGTCGAGACCGGTGTGCGGACGGCGACCGAAGTCGAGATCACACGGGGCCTTGCCGGCGGCGACCGCGTCATCGTCTCCGCCATCCAGAGGCTCAGCTCGGGATTGCCGGTGCGCGAGAAGCCCGCGGAGACGGGATGACCCGCGCCTCCGGCCGCAACCGGCCTCGGCGGACGTTTCCCGGGCGGGAGTGACCCGATGAGTCTTTACTCCCTCTCGATCCGCCGGCCGGTTATGGCCATTGTCCTGTCGCTGGCCATTCTTCTGTTTGGCCTTCTTGGCTTTCGCAACCTTGGTGTGCGTGAGTTTCCTTCTGTGGACGCTCCGGTGATCACGGTGGTCACCAACTACCGTGGTGCGGCCGCCGACGTCATCGAGTCGCAGATCACCGAGCCGCTCGAAGAGTCGATCAACGGCATCGACGGTATACGAACCCTGACCTCGGTGAGCCGGGAAGGACGCAGCACCATTCAGGTCGAGTTTGCATTGACAGCCGATCTGGAGCGCGCCGCCAACGACGTTCGAGACCGGGTCTTTCGCGCCCAACGCACCCTGCCCCCTGACGTCGATCCACCGTCGATCTCCAAGGCCGATGCCGACCGTATGCCGGTCGTCGCCCTGGCGGTGGGGAGCGATCAGCGAAACCTCCTCGAGCTCACCCGGTTTGCCGACGACGTCTTTGTAGAGCGTCTGCAAACCATCCCGGGCGTGAGCCGCGTCGACATCTGGGGGCGCAAGATTCACTCCATGCGGTTGTGGCTCGATCCGCAGAAGCTCGCTTCCTACCGGCTGTCACCAATGGCTGTGCGCGATGCGGTCGAGCGCGAGAACGTCGAGCTTCCGGCGGGCAGGATCGAGGGTCGCGACGTCGAGCTCACGGTCCGCACCATGAGCCGGCTCTCGACTCCCGACGAGTTCGACAAACTGATTCTCAAAGAAGACGCCGGTGGCGTGGTGCGGCTGCGCGATGTTGGATACGCGGAGCTGGGCCCACAGAACCAGCGAACGATCCTGCGCCGAGACGGCGTGCCGATGGTGGCGCTGGCGGTGCGGCCGCAGCCGGGGTCGAACTACGTCCAGATCGTCGATGAGGTGCGTCGGCGGGTGACGACGATCGAGCGTAATCTGCCGCCCGACATCGAGCTTTCCTACGCCTTTGACAGCTCGCGCTTTATTCGCAAGTCGATCGCCGAAGTAAAGCAGACGATCTTTCTCGCTTTGTCTTTGGTTGTGATGGTGATCTTTCTGTTTCTACGCGACTGGCGGACGACTCTAATCCCGGTACTGGTGATCCCGGTCTCCCTGATCGGAGCGTTTTTCATCATGTACGTCGCCGGTTTCTCGATCAACGTGTTGACTCTTCTCGCCCTGGTGCTTGCCATCGGTTTGGTTGTCGACGACGCCATCGTTGTGTTGGAGAATGTCTATTCGAAAATCGAGGAGGGGCTGGCGCCGCGAGAAGCGGGTGTCACCGGAACCCGCGAGATTTTCTTTGCGGTGCTCGCGACCACCGTCGCCCTGGTGGCGGTGCTGCTGCCCATCTTTTTTCTTGGCGGGTTGACCGGACGTCTGTTCCGCGAGTTTGGGGCGACCCTGGCGGGGGCGGTGATCATCTCTTCGTTTGTCGCTCTGACGCTGACCTCGATGTTGACCACCCGGCTGCTCAAGAAGCGCCAGCGTCAGCCGTGGTTTTATCGGGTAACCGAGCCCTTTTTCAACAGTTTGACGCGCGTCTATCGGGAGAGCCTCGAGGGCTTTCTGGCTCGTCGCTGGTTGGCGCTGCCGATCCTTCTCGCTTGTCTCGCCGGCAGCGCCTTCTTCGCCGGCCTTCTGCCTTCCGAGCTCGCGCCGCTCGAGGATCGCAGCCGGGTGGCGGTGAGCTTCAAAGCACCCGAGGGGGCGACCTACGAGTATATGGATGGCTACATCGAGTCGGTCACCGAGATGCTGCAGACCGAATACTCGGAGGAGACACGCGAGCTGATGACCGTCACTTCACCGGGTTTTGGCGCTTCGACGTCGATCAATTCGGGGTTTGGACGGCTGTGGCTGGTCGATCCGGAGGAGCGAGAAGAGAGCCAGATGGAGATCGCCGCCGATGTTCGCAAGCGCCTCGGCGCGTTCTCCGGCGCGCGTTCCTTTGTCACCCAGAGCCCGACGATCGCGGTCGGCTTTCGCTTTGGCCAATCGGTGCAGTTCGTGCTTCAGGCCCCGACTCTCAGTCGGCTTCAAGGTGTACTGCCGGTCTTTCTCGAGCGGGCGCGGCGCCACCCCGTGTTGCTGACACCGGACGTCAATCTGGTGTTCAACAAGCCTCAGCTCAGGGTCGAGATCGATCGGGACCGGGCGCGCGACCTGGGGATCTCGGCCCTCGATGTGGCCGAGACGCTGCAGCTTTCCCTGTCCGAGCAGCGTCTGGGCTTCTTCATCATGGACGGCAAGCAGTTCGAGATCATCGGCCAGGTGCTGCGCGAGAACCGCGACGAGACCATCGACCTGAAAAACCTTTACGTTGCCTCGGAGGACGACGACCCGGTGCCGCTCGATCGACTGGTGCGGGTCGAGGAGGAGAGCATCCCGCCGCAGCTCTATCGCTTTGATCGGTATGTCTCGGCGACGGTTTCGGCAAGCCTCGCTCCCGGCTACACGATGAGCGCTGGTATCGAGGCGATGGAGGAGATCGCCGATGAAATCCTCGACGACACCTTTGCCACCACCCTCGCCGGTGAGTCTCGCGACTTTGCAGAGAGCTCGCGCACCCTGCTGTTCGTCTTTGTCCTGGCGCTGGCACTGATCTACCTCGTCCTGGCGGCCCAGTTCGAGAGCTTTCGCGATCCCTTCATCATCATGCTCTCTGTGCCGCTGGCGCTGGCCGGCGCTCTCTTCTGGCTGTGGTATTTCCACCAGACGCTCAACATCTTTAGCCAGATCGGCATGATCATGCTGATTGGGCTGATCACTAAAAACGGAATCCTGATCGTCGAGTTCGCCAACCAGCGGCGGGCGCGCGGCCGCGGTGTGATGGAGGCGATTCAGGAGGCGTCGGTGGCGCGCTTCCGGCCGGTGCTGATGACCAGTCTCTCGACCATGCTCGGCATTCTTCCGATCGCGCTGGCTTTGGGGGCCGGCTCCGAGAGCCGCGTGCCGATGGGTGTGGCGGTGATCGGTGGGCTCTCGGTTGGCACTCTGCTGACCCTGTACGTCGTGCCGGCGAT
>JAOTZA010000001.1 GCA_029861655.1 Acidobacteriota bacterium
CGGGGCTGGGCCATCCGGGCGACCGGCCCGAGATCGTCCTTGTTCTTTTCCGGAACCGGCGCTCCAACGACCCGCGGACCGTGGCCCGAGCCCGATGGATTCCCGATATCGTTGCCGTCACCCTCGCCTCCGTCTGTCTGGAAGCCGCCACCCGGTCTGGAGACGCCGCTTGTCGTCGAGAGCGAGGCGATGGAGCTCTTGGACGTTTGTGCTCGAGAGCTCGACAAAGAGCTCCCCGGTTGCCGTGTCGTACGAGCCGTGCTCGAAGATGGGGCGAGCAATGTCGAGATCGCCAACTCCCGCGGTGTGGAAGCGAGTTACCGTGGCAGGGTCGCGACCCTCTTTCTGTCGGTGGTGGATTCGGAGCCGGCACGAAGGCCGCTCTCGGAGCTCTTTTGCGCACGCGAGCCGCGGAGGTTTCACCCGCGGGCGCTGGTCCGCCGTCTTGTGGATCGGTTGATCTTGGAGCGAGAAGGACGTCGCATAGAGAGGGACCGAGGGGAAGTTCTGCTGGCTCCAGTGGTGGGAGCTCGGATCCTGGCGGGCCTACGGCCGCTCCTGATGGGAGCCGACTCCTCGGCCCTGGTCCGTGTCTTGACGGATCGCAGCGGCCGGCTGGCCGCCCCCGGTGTGACGGTCATCGATGACGCGGGTTTGAGCGCGGGTTTGTTCAGCGCGCCCGCGGATGGCGAGGGTGTGCCGACAAGGAGGCTCGTGCTCGTCGAGGAAGGGATCTACCGGAGACCGTTGCGGGCCTGGTTCGAGGAGGAGTCGGATAGCGCACCGGCGCGCCCGACCGGCTGTTTGCGACGGCCCGGCTGGCGGGACCTACCGCGGCTCGGCCCCTCTCATCTCTTCTTCGAGCCGGAGCCGTCGAAACGCGCCGCCTCTCTTCTCGGGGATCTCACCCGGGGGTACTACCTGACCGACGTCCTCGAACCGGGTCGATTCGATATCGAAGGAAACCGTTTTCGGTTGCCGGTCTGCGGATTCGAGGTGCGATCGGCCAAACCGGTCACCCGCGTTTCGCGGGCCGTCTTGTCGGGTCGCTTGAGTGCGGTGCTCCAGGGAGTCCGGGGAGTCGGCCGCGATCTGACTTTCTTTTCGCTGGGTTCGATGATCGGTTCGCCGAGTCTTTTGGTCTCGGGAATCGAGCTCGACGACGCTTGATCGCCGAGATCGCCCGCCATCTCGGGCCGGTACTCGCCCCTCGTTCCTCGACATACTGGAAGTATGCCTCCGTCGCTCGGCGCTGCGCCCGGCCCGATCTAGCAGACGCTTTCGACGATCGACTCGGAACCCAGCCAAGAGCGCCCGCCATCTCGGACCGGTACTCGCCCCTCGTTCCTCGACATACTAGAAGTATGCCTCCGTCGCTCGTCGCTGTGCCCGGTCCGATCTAGTAGGCGCTTTCGACGATCAACTCGGAATCCAGCCGAGATCGCCCGTCACTTCGGACCGCTGCTCGCCGCTAGCCGTCGTCGGCGTCTGCGCGCTGTTTCTTGCTCTCTCTCTTTTCTCTGCGGGCGTCTCGTCGCATTTGCGCGGCGGTCTTTTGGGTCTCTTCGGTCGAGGCTTCGGTCCCAATCATGGCCTGGACAACTCTTGCCCGGTTCGCGTAGATCCGCGGCGCCAACTCGGCAGCCGGCAAGTCGGAATAGGCCTTGAGTACGGCCTGGGGCGCGAGGTCGTTGTCGAGGATATGGGGGTTGAACGCGGGGTCTGTCAGCCGCGGCTCGAGCCGAACTGCGTTTGCGTAGTGCTTGACCGCCGAGTTGCGGTTGCCCGTGTCCGCGTAGGCGACACCCAGGTGGTAGTGAGACCAGGCATGATCCGGGCTCGTCTTGAGCACCTGCTTGAGCGTGCGCTTCGACTTGTTGGTTTGCCCGGTCTCCTGTTGCAGCAGGGCCAGGTTATACCGTGCCGACACTGCGTCCGGCTCGAGCTCCAGGCTCCGCCGGTAGGCTTCTTCGGCTTCTTCCGGCAGGCCGGCGAGCACCAGCAGATTGGCGAGGTCGTTCCACAAGCCGGGTCGATGCGGTCGCTGTTCCACCAGCTCGCGTTGCGCGACCAGAGCTCTCTGGACATCTGCTGGAATCGCAGCGCCACTCGGCGACGGCAGGAGGGCCAGTAAAAGACAACCGGCCAGCGCTGTCGGCAGCACACGGGGCAGTGTCTTTGCGGTACCTGGTTTTTTGGCGGTGGTGATCATGGAAGCTCCTGGTCGACTCCCGCGGTATTTAGCGGTTTGGCCTTCAGGGTCGGCTTTCCGTTTGCCGAAGAGACCCGAAAGCGAACCTTTTCGCACCCGGTTCGTTTGCGCAAGGCGTTGATCTGCTGACGCAGATAATTATGAAAACTGTCGAAGTCTGTCTTGGCTTGTCGGCCGGCCGTGTTGTAGAGCTCGTTGTAGAGCGAAGTTACCGACGAAAGATCGGGGCTCGAGCCAACCACGAGGCCACCGGCTGGAAAGGTCGGCCGCTTTTCCGTTCTTGCGCTCGGCACCGTACCGACCGTCTCCATATCGCGGAGCTTGCGGTTGAAGAGCTCGCTGAGCGTGTTGAACCGCGCTTCGAGAGTGTTGAGATGGAAGCGGTCGGCAAATGTGGGCAGTCGGTGCGATCGGGCCTCTCGGATCAGTCGCTTGACCCGCTTGCGCTGCTCTTCGGGAGGCAATGGGAGCGCGCCGTTGAAGAACCGGTCGAAATCGATCTTCAGACGGCTGATTCCGCCTTCCAGTGCGTCCAGTATTCCGTTCCGATTCTCGACCAAGCGATGATCCCCTAGAATGGACCCTCAATGGTCCAAGAGGTCTCTCACAATCCGTTGCGGGAACTGCCCTCGGTCGATCTTCTCCTTGGTCGACCAGCATTTAGCACAACTCTTCTATTATACGGCAGAGACCTGGTGCGCGTCCAAATCAGATCGGAATTGGATCGGCTGCGAGCCGAGATCCGGTCCTCCAAGACCGCCATCGACTCGCTGGAGCTCGAGCATCGGGTCGACGGGCTCGCGGACCGTGTTCGCATTGGCCTGGAGGAGGCTTTTGGCGCCCCGATCCGACGCGTTTTGAACGCGACGGGGGTCTTCCTCCACACCAATCTGGGCCGGGCGCCGCTGCCGCCGGCGGTGGCCTCGGTGCTCCCCGGCCTGCTCGACGCATCCTGCGATCTCGAGTTCGATCTGGAGAGCGGCGAGCGCGGCGACCGCAACGACAGCGTCGCGGCGCTGCTTGCCGCCTTGACCGGCGCGGAAGCAGCGGTTGTTGTCAACAACAACGCGGCGGCTCTGGTGTTGATCCTGGCCAGTTGCGCTCGCGGGCGCGAGGTGGTGGTGTCGCGTGGTGAGCTGGTCGAGATCGGCGGCTCCTTCCGTATCCCGGACATCCTGGAGGCCGCTGGGGTCGGTCTTGTCGAAGTGGGTACGACCAATAGAACTAGGCTATCCGACTACGAGCAAGCGATAGGCCGTGACACGGGTCTGCTGCTCAAGGTCCACACCAGCAACTATCGCCAGGTAGGCTTTGTCGAGTCGGTTTCGTCCGCCGATCTTGCCGAGCTTGGAAAACGCCTTGGCTTGGCGGTCGTCGTCGACGAGGGCGCCGGTCTTCTGAGACCCCATCCGGCGCCACAACTCGCCGATCACACGAGTCTTTCCGAGGTGATCGCCGCAGGTTGCGATCTAGCTTGTGGGAGCGGCGACAAAGTGCTTGGTGGGCCGCAGGCAGGGCTGATCGTCGGCAGTGCCGATCTCGTCGAGCGCTGCCGCCGCTACGCTCTCTACCGCGCCGTCCGGCCCGATCGGACGACTCTGGTGACGCTCGAATCCGTACTGAGATTGCACCTCGCGGGGACCGCGCTGCCGCTCGATCGGCTGTGGCCCGATGCCGCCGAACATCGCCACCGGCTCGAGTGGGTCGGGTCGAAGCTCGGAGCAGAAATCGTGGAAGCCGAGGCGTTTGTCGGTGGCGGCGCCGCGCCGGCTCAGGCGATTCCGGGTCAAGCACTCGCTCTCCCGGAGAGCCCCGCTCTTCTCGAGGGGATGCGCAGGACCGAGCCGCCGGTGGTGGGCTATATCCGGCACGGACGGTTGGTGCTCGATCTAAGAACCGTGGACCCGGCAGACGACGAGACCCTGGTGGGCTCGGTGCTCGAGGCACAGGCGGCCCTGGAACCGTGAGTCGGAAGATCCTGCTCGTCGAGGACCGTGATTCGCTTCGCCGGATGCTAGCCACGGCACTTGGCCAGGAAGGGTACGACGTGGTCGCCGTCGCAGACGGCGAGAGCGGTATCGGAGAAATCAAAGCGGTTGACTTCGACCTCGTCCTGACCGATCTCAAACTGCCCGGCGTCTCCGGGTTGGAGGTCGTCGCGGCGAGCCGTGAGGCGCAGCCGCGGATTCCGGTGATCGTCCTGACGGCTCACGGGACGGTCCAGACCGCGGTGGATGCCATGAAGAGCGGCGCCACGGACTTTCTGGAGAAGCCGGTCGAGATAGAAGAGCTCTTTTCCATCGTGGCGGGGCATCTGAGAGGCTCTGATGGACTCTCCGAGGGCGACTCGGTAGCCCTGGAGATTCCGGATGGCCCGACCATCGTCGGCCGTCACCCGCTGATGCGAGCGGCCCTCAAACTCCTGGAGCGTGTGGCGGCCACCGAGAGCACGGTGCTCTTGACCGGTGAGAGTGGTACCGGGAAGGAACTTTTCTCGCAAGCGGTGCACGCTCTTTCGCCGCGCTCGGCGGGGCCGTTTGTGGCCGTCAACTGCGCTGCGATCCCCGAGGCGTTGCTCGAGAACGAGCTTTTCGGACATGAGAAGGGGGCTTTCACAGGTGCGCACCGTCGACAGGCGGGCCGTTTTGAGCAGGCACGCCGCGGAACCTTGTTTCTCGACGAGGTGGGTGAACTGGGTCCGGCCGTTCAGAGCAAAGTGCTGCGTGTCCTGGAGGAGCGCACGTTCGAACGCGTGGGCGGTGGAGACACCATCAAAGCGGATGTCCGTTTGGTGGCCGCCACCAATCGGCCCCTCAAACAGATGGTCGATGCGGGGGACTTCCGTTCCGACCTCTACTTCCGGCTCGAGGTCTTTCCCATTGAGCTGCCGCCGCTACGCGAGCGTCCGAGCGACGTCGCGTTGGTGGCGCGCCATTTACTTGACCGAATCTCGAGCCGCCACGGCCGCGCCGCTCTGCGACTGACCGCTGGGGCCACGCGTCTTCTTGAACAACAGCCATGGCCCGGAAACGTTCGCCAGCTCTCGAACGTGCTCGAGCGTGCCGTGATCTTGGCCGATGGCGAAACGCTCGGTTCGGCGGGGCTCAAGCCTCTGCTGAACGTTGGCCCCAACCGAGAAGAAAAGGATGGCCTGAAGAAAACCCTCGAGAAGACGGACGGGGACAAGCGAGCGGCCGCAGAGCTGCTCGGTATTAGCTACCGGACCCTGCAAAGGAGAGTCAAAGAGCACCAACTCGAGGGCTATCCCAGGTACCGATCGTGAGCGTCCGGCCGTTGATGCCCGAACACCTGCAGGTCGATGAAAGCTAACGATGAAGGTTCGATCTGGTCGGGTACCTTGGCCGCCGGCCTCGGTTTGCCCGCGATCCTGACGCTCGCGGGGTATGTGCGTGGGTGTGCCGAGGTTCTCGCACAAGGATACCTGGCTCAAGGAGTTCCGTTTCTGGCGGCCAAGGCTCTGGTCAAGCCGGCGCTCGAGCTGGCGCCCGCGGGTATCGCACTGGGAGTGGCGCTGGCAACGATTTTTCTAGCCAGCGCATGGCTTTACCGCAAGACGCCTCGATTGCCGGTGTCGATACGTGCTCTTTGCTGGATCGGCATGACGGGTGCCTTGTGGAGCCTGCTACGAGGGTTGAGGCTTCCTGGAGTCGACGGTCCCGGTTGGCGACAGGCACTCGCTCTTGCTGTAGCCGCGGCCACCGTGTGGTTTGTGATGCGTTTTGGCGCCAAGGGCTCGGGGGGAGCAAGCAGAGCACGGGCGGTGGCCTGGTTCTCGAAGGCCGCCAGCCTGGTGATGGTTCTCGCGCTGCTGCTTTGGGCTGCGACCTACCTGGCACAACGGGTTCGCAGGCCTCCGGGGCCGAACATCATTGTCATTGCAATCGACACCTTGCGCTACGACCATCTCGGATTCGCCGGCTACGAGCGGCCGACGTCGCCCGCGCTCGATTCTCTGGCGCGCGAGAGCGTTCGCTTCGAACGGAGCTACAGTGCGGCGCCCTGGACCTCGCCGTCGATAGCCACGCTTTTGACCTCGCGGTACCCGGGTGAGCTGGGTTACAGCGACAGTGCGACGCCGGCGCGGCTCGGTGCGAGCGAATTGTTGTTACCCGAGATCTTGAGCGATCGCGGGTATGCTACGGACGCCATCGTCTCCCACACTTATGTTGCCGAGCCGGCGGGTTTTGATCAGGGATTCGACACCTTCGACTCCGAAAACGCGCTGGGTCATCATTATGTTTCGTCGCCCTCGCTTTTGTCCAAGGCGCTGGCCAAGTTGGACCAGCGAGCCGGCCGGCCCTTCTTTCTCTTCCTCCATCTCTTCGATCCGCACTTTGCCTATGTTCAGCACGACGGTCTCGACTTTGATCCTCGTTATATGGGTCCGATCGTGAGCGATCTTGACTACTCCCGGCTCCTGGCGATGGTACCCGAGATGACGGGAGACGACATCCAACACGTCCGGGCACTCTACGACTCAGAGATCGCGTTCACCGATCGGAACCTCGGGCTCCTCTTCGATGGCCTCGAGGAGCGAAACCTTGCCGATCGCACCATCGTCGCCCTGACCGCAGACCACGGCGAAGCGTTTCTGGACCGCGAGGATGGCTGGATCGGCCACGGCATCACCCTCTTTGACGAACTGATTCGCGTACCTCTTCTGTTCCGCCCGCCGGGTGGGGTGCCGGATGGTGGCCGTTCCGTCACGGATCTAGTCGGTTTGGTGGATGTGGCACCGACACTACTGGCGGCGGCGGAGATAGAGCCGCCTGCGGGGTGGGCACCCGAAGGCCGGGCGCTGCTCGCATACGAAACCGGAGCCGAACCTGCCACTCCCGCTGGTCTTGCCGGGCGCGCACTCTTCGCGGAGACCATGGCCCGCGGGCGCTGGCTCCAAGCGGTGCTGTGGCAGCAGTGGAAGCTGGTCTTCGATCGCCGAGAGGAGTCCGTGAAGCTCTTCGATCTGATCGCCGATCCGGGTGAGACGAGGGATCTTGCCGTCGAGCAGCCCGAGACCCGCGACCGCCTGACTCTCGTTCTCGAGCAGTGGGACCGGCGGCAGCAAGAGGCCAAGAGCGGGCGGCCGATCGAGGAAGCAGCCTTTACGGGTCAGGAACTCGAGCGACTCGAAGCGCTCGGCTACATCGAGTAGAAGATTGTGAACGCCCAACTCTGGCAACTTCTCGCACCGGTCGTTTTTGGAGCCGGCGCCGGCGGCGCGGTGGGTCTGGTGGCGGGCGTCTATTCAAGCGTTATGCGGATGGAGATCGGCAAGGGCCTATCCTGGTTGGCTCTCGAAACGGTTCTTGATCAGGCCGAAGCCGGGCTGGCCGGGGGTGCGGTTTGCGCCATCGTGGGCTGGGTCCTGGCTCGCCGGGCGACGGAACCGTTGTCCCGAAAACGGTCCCAGGAATCCTCTCGGCCCGGCCCCTGGGTTGCTATGGGCCTCGTCGGCTTGCTCGGGGCCGGGTGGGTCCAGGAGGTTCTTTGGTCGGCGCCCGATGGACTGATGGGGCGCCTTGTGTTCTTTTTGCTGCCTGTAGCTACCGTCGTAGCGGCGCTAGCTGTCGTACTGGTGTCCGGTTGGATCATTCGGGCGATAGCGCGAGGAGACAGCCGATGGCGCCGCTTGGTGGCTGCCGGGGTTTTGGTGGTGGTTGCCGTACTGGGGCTCGGAGGCCTAGGAGCCGCTCATCGCTGGGCCTCACGCGACCGCCAGAACGTTCTTCTCGTGGTGGTCGACTGTCTGCGCGCTGATCGCCTGGGTACCTATGGCTACGACGGCGCCACGTCTCCAGTTCTCGACCGGCTGGCCGGCGCATCGCTCCTCTTTGAGCAAGCCCACTCGACCGCGGCCTGGACCAAGCCGGCGATCGTCAGTGTCTTGACCGGTCTTTACCCGGCGCGCCATGGATCGGTCGATCCTTTCGATGTTCTTCCTCGCGTCGATGCCACGCTCCCCGAGCTTCTCGGCAACGCCGGGTACCAGACGGTCTTTCTCAATGGTGGCAACACGTTTGTCAGCCATGAGTTCGGGTTCGATGCGGTCTTTGGCGACTACGAGCTGCTCGACATGGGAGACGCTCGAGAGGTGGTGGATGCTTTTCGCGCGCGTGCGGCGGCGCTCCGCACGGGGCCGTTCTTTGCCTACCTGCACTTGATGGATGTGCATCTGCCCTATGGCACGGCCCCGCATGCCATGCGGATCTCGCAGTCGACCGCTCTGCGGGAAGAACTCCAGCCGGGCCGGATCAACGTCGGCACTGTCCGCGCCCTCAGCGAGAAAGGAGAGCTGAGCGCAATCGATCGAGAGTTGGTGGGACAGCTCTATGACGCACAGGTCCGGTTTGTGGACTCGCAGCTTGCGCGGCTCCTGGCTGTTCTCGGCGAAGCGGGTCTCGCCGACTCGACAACGGTAATCGTTACCGCCGACCACGGCGAAGAACTCTGGGAACACGGGAACTTCGAACACGGTCACACGCTCTACAACGAAATCACCCAGGTGCCGCTTCTGATCTTTGGGGCTGGAGTGCCGGCCGAGTATCGAGGGGAGCGCCGGGCGGAACCGGTGAGCCTGGTCGATCTGGCCCCGACGATTCTCGGCCTGGCTGGAGTCGCCCCCCGGGAGCGCTCGACCGACGGGCTCGGAGGACTCGACCTGCTTGTCGCGAGTCGTCGCGAGATGGCCAGACGCGGAGGAGTCTTCCTGTCGGGAACTCTCTACGGTTCCGAAAAGTTCGCGTTTCTCACCGCGGCAGGCAAGGCCATTGTCACGTCCGGGCTCTCGGCAAAGAAGTTCTCACTCGTGGGTCCACGCTCGTTCGAGCAACGGGAATGGTACGCCGCAGCCGACACGACAGAGACCGACAACCGGACAGCCGACGCCCCGTCTTCGATGTGGCAGAACCTCGGTGAGTACCGCGAGACCGAAGGTGCGCGGGTGGAGGAGACGGACCCCTCGGCGGCGGCGAGAGAGAAGCTCGAGGCGCTGGGATACTTGCAGTAAATGAGACGCCCTACGCTCGCCAACAAGTTGCTACTCGCAGCGATCAGCTTGGCCATCGGGTTGGGGGCCGGCGAGCTCTGGCTGCGAACCCGATCGACGGTCGAGCTCGGCTTCGACTACAGGGACGGCCAGTTTCTACGGGCGGTTCCGTTCGCGCGCGATCTGACGTCGAACAGCTTTGGGTTTCACGACGTCGAGCCGTCGCCAAAGACTCCGGACGTCTTCCGAGTTCTTCTTGTGGGCGATTCCTATGTCGCGAGCCGCTCCGTGTCGATTCCGCAGAGCGTCGGCCGGAGACTGGAGTTTCATCTCAACAAAAACCGGGACTCCGCCGTCGATGTGACGTCGGTCGCGATGGAAGGCTGGGGTCAGGGGCAGGAACTCGCTGCCATCAAGAGATTGGGCGCCCGACTGGCGCCCGATCTGGTCGTCACCCTTTTTCTCTCGCTCAACGACGTGCGTAACAACTATCCCCCGCTGCAGGCAAAGGGCACCGAACAGCTGAGGCGGATGAAACACTTTCGGCCCGGCTGGTGGCGCTTGCACAAAAGCGACGCGCCGTTGTTCTGGTTGGAAAGCTCCGTGCTCAACCGGGTTCTTTCCCACCGGCTTGCCGTGTGGCTTTCGGGTCGGAGCGACCGGGAGATTCCCATCGATTACTTCGTCTACTCGGAGCAGGTCGACCCCGAATGGCAGCGTGCGTGGCAGGAGACAAAACGCCTGCTACTCGAGACACGGCAGCTGGCTCGGTCGTTGGGCGCCGTGTACGCGCTCGTTTCGGCCTCGACGCCGCAGGGCGTTCTCGGCCCGGATCAGGGCGTCGAGCGCCTCGTGGAGAGCTATCCGGCCATGAGGGAGCTGCCCTGGGATTTGGAGAGGGCGGACCACGAGCTCGGCCGTTTCTCGCAAGAGCATGGGATTCCGTTTCTGGCTTTGGAGCCGGCTTTTCGCCGCCTGACTCGAGAGCAAGGGGTAGAGCTTCATTGGCAGTTGGATGGGCACTGGAACATCGAGGGCAATGACCGAGCTGCCGATTTGATCGCCGCGTTTCTCCGCACTGAAGGTCTGACGCTTCGACCGGGGACACCATAGGCTCGTCGCGCCGCGCGGGTCACCGCTCGGACCCGGTCGTCCTGCGACGCCAAGTGGAGTTCAATACGCGTCCGAGCTCATGCGTGATCCGCTCATCTCGTGTCTGCAGAGCGGAGATGGCCTCGATGTCATCGCCGGCCAGAATCTGCGCCCGCTCGATTGCGACACGGGCTCGGCGTTCCTCTCCGTCCAACGCTTCGACCCAAGCGAGCCCCGCCCAGGCGCGCCAATCTTCCGGTCTCGCCGCGATCACCTGTTCGAACATCAATCGAGCGGTTCCCTTCCGCCTTGCCCGGCCCATGAGCTCACCAAACTGGAGCTTGGCTTCGAGATCCTCCGGGTGCCGGTCCACAAACCCGAGCAGGCGCTCGATCTCCGGCTTGCTGTTCACGAGAGTGATTGCGTCCGCCTCCAGATTCTCGATGACGTCGTGCTCGGGATCGAGCCGCCGCACCGAGGCCAGGGTTTCGAGGCATTCCGCGTAGCGGCCGCGATAGAAGAGGGCCAACGAGTAGTTGGCCAGGCCACGAAGGTTGTCGGGCGCCCTTCGCGCGGTGTCCCCAAACAGGTCGACTTCACTTCCCCATACTGGAATGCGGGCGGAAGTTCCCGCAACAAGAGCCGCGACCAGAAGTAGGATGGTCAGCAGGAGTCGTCGGCGTCGGCTGGTCAGCTGGCCACCGTTTTCGCCCCACAATCGAGCTGCGGCCCAGCCTGCCAGAAGGGCCGGACCGATGAGAGGCAAGTACAGAAACCTCTCCGCAAAAAACTGCATGGTCGGGACGAGGTTTGAGACCGGGAGAATACCGAAAAACCAGATTCCGATGGCGAGCGACACCATCGGATTCCGTCGCAAGGACACGACGGCTGCGGTCAGCAGACCCGCCACGACCAGCAGCGAGGCGATCTCGACAAAGCCGGGCTCGGTGGATACAGGGTAGCCCGAATAGTCCGCCAGCAACCCTCTTGGCCATACCACCAGCCACAACCCTCGCGCGGTTGCGCGGAGCTGGGTCCAAAGAAGCGCCGAGCCCGACGCGAGAGGGTCGGTGACTTGGGCCAGCGAGCCGACAACTCGACCCCGCACCGCCAGGTAGAGAAGGTCGAAAAGCAGTCCGATTCCGAGCAGAATCGCGACTGAAAGCCGTGTACTGCGGCGTCCGAGGAGGGACCGGTTTCGCAGACGAAGAGCGGTCCAGGCCACCAAGAAGACGATCGCAGGGTAGACAACACCGCTCTCCTTCGAGCTCAGCGCACCGAGGTGGCACAACGCGAGCAGCGCCAGGCCCCACCCCGGCCAACGCCGCCAGTTGCCGCGCGCCGCTGCGGTCTGAGGCTCCGCCGACTGGTTGGCAAGCCGGATCGCGAGCGCACCGCCGAGAAGGCAGAATGTCGCGACGAGCAGATCATCGCCGCCCTTGACCCAGGCCACCCCCTCGGTCAGAAGTGGATGGGCTACCCACAGCGTTGCGGCAACGGTCGCCCCGAAACGGGCCGCCTCTCGCCCCAGCCCGGCGAGCAGGCCGACTCCAAGCCACCAAAGCAACAGCCCATTCAAGGCGTGGAGCAAGAAATTGACCAGGTGATAGCCACCCGGCCAGTCCTTCCACAGGGTGTACTCGAAAGCCCAGAGGACGTTGCGTAGCGGTCGATAGAGCCCGGGGTTTGTCTCCATCGAGGTGGCTGTCGTCCCGTCGAAGAAGAAGCGGGGTGCGTTCGCAAGACTTCGCACGGCGTCGTTGTCCGCCAGGAACATGAAGTCGTCCCAAACGAACGGAAACGAGAGCGTGGGCAGATAGAGAAGGACCGCTAGGATCGGCGCTACGAGCGGAAGCCACCCTCGACGAGGTTTTACGATCTCGACGACTCGGCCCATCGGCGGGAGTGTACTGGAGCGCTAGCGTCTCCCGGCCAGATTGTCGTCATCGCATGGCCCTTGTACCCCCTCGCGCTACGCAGAGCCAAACACAAGAACTCCAAGCGCCATCGACAGCAGATCGCCGAGCTGGCCCGGTGGTCGGTCTCCGACTCAGCCCAAATCAGACGCCGCCACCGGCAGTTCCACCACGGCCAGAGTCCCGCCGCCCTGGCGGTCTTCGAGCCGCAGCCGACCGCTGTGGAGGGTGACGATCCGATGGGCGAGCGAGAGGCCGAGACCGACACCATCGGGTCTGCCTGTCACAAAGGGCTCGAAGAGCCGCTCGCGGATCTCCTCGGGAATTCCCGCTCCGTGGTCCGCGATCTGTAAGATGACATCGTCGCCGTCACGCTCGAGGGCGACCTCCAGGGGGCCGCTTGATCTCACCTGACGCTCAGCTTCGGCCGCGTTGTGGAGCAGGTTGCGGATAGCCCGTTCCAGAAGCTGTGGATCTCCCTGGATCGACGTCACACCCGGCGCCGAGGAGACCCTGACTTCGAGATCCGCCAGAGTCGGGTCGGCCGCGGCTCGCCGCGCCAGCGTCTCGAGATCGAGCGCTTCCATCCGTGTGCTTCCGGGGCGCGCAAAGGTGAGAAAATCTTCGAGCACCCGCTGGAGATGATCGCTCTCGCGGCGGAGATCGGTCAGGTACTCGCGCAGCGAATCTTCGTCTGGTTTTCTCTCGGCCAGCGCCAGATAGCCTCGAATCGTCGCCAGACCGTTGCGCATTTCGTGGGCTACGCCAGCGGCCAGCTCACTCACCTGGGTGAGGCTGACGGAGATTCTTTCCTCACGGGCTTTCTGGCGGATCTCGGTGAGATCGGCAAAGAGCATGAGGTGGCCGCGCGGCGGCGCGCCGTCTCTCTTCAAAGGATAGAGAGTCAGGCCAAGGGGTCGCGACTCGCCATGCGCCGTGATTTCGATTTCTTGTCTTTTCGCCGCTTCCGAGCTCTTGGCCGCACTCGAGATCAAGTCGAACAACTGTGGATGCGGCGCCAGGAACTCCCGTAGGGGAACGTCCGGCGCTTCCGGCGCTTCGAGGCCGAGAAGTTCGGCGCCGGCCGGGTTGAGAGCCAGGACTTCGGCTTCTCGACCGATCAGAAGAAGACCGCTCTCGAGGCTCGGCCCCAGAATCCCTTCGAGGGCGGCGATCTCGTCGGACTCCGAGCGGCCCGCAAGGGCCTCGAGGGCCCTCTCGAAGGAGGAGACGAGAAAGGCCGTCTCGTCTTCGGAATACTCGTCACGCGGTCGAACTCTCTGGGCATGAGCCAACAACTGGTCCCAGGGTGCCAGCAGGTGACGAAGAAAGAACATCAACAGCAGGGCCAGGCTGCCGTTGGCCACCGAGACCACCCATGTCAGTACCCACAGCCGGCTCTGCTCACCCATGAGCCGAGCGCTGTCGAGCTCGACCTGCACCAAGAGCCGCTGACTCTGCCGCAGAAACGGTGCCAGCGCCACGATCCGGCCCGCAGGCGATACGTCCGGCTCCAGCACCACGGGTTCCTCCAGAGCGCTAGCGTCGAGTTCGAAGCTCACTCCCGCGGTTCTCGACACCGTCTCGACCAGAACCTGGAGCGAGGGACCGAGGACGGCGATCCGCGCGGCGTGCGGCGCCCGCCACCGCAGCTCAGCGGCGACGGGAACGGCACCCCCCGCGATCGATTCGGCGATTTCGCGGGCCAGCAGCTTCGCTTCCGCTCGTCTTTCGTCTGCCAGGATGTGGACGCTGTTGCGGTAGGACAAAAGCGTAAAGGTCGACAGCAGGACCATCAGCAGCAGCACGACCGGAAGGAGAATCAAGATCTCGCGGCGCAGGCCGAGTCGGAACCGCTGCGTCGGCCGGCTCATAGGAGACGGGAATAGAACTCGATCCAATGCCGGCCGAAGAAGAGGGCCAGGAGTGCCCCAACGGCCAGAAACACACCGAACGGTAGGCGCGACCGGGCCTCGAGCTTGCCCGGAATCATCAGGATGAGCCCCGTAAATGCCCCCAGGAGCGCGCCTGCTGCCAGCGTTACGGCGGCGCCTTTCCATCCGAGAAAGGCCCCGATCATGGCCAGCATGTTGACGTCGCCAAGACCCATTCCCTCCTCTTCGCGCAACCAGTACCAGAAGTTGATCAAGAGAATAAGCGCTCCTGCCCCGATCAGGACCCCGAGCACCGCTTCGAGGATCGTCGCATCGGGAAGGTAGGGTTGCAGGGCGAGCCCGACAAAGATCCCGGGCAGTGTGATCTTGTCGGGAAGAAGAAAATGTTCGGCGTCGATCGCCGCCAGCGCCACCAGCAGGGCGCAGAAGATCGCCGCCGCCGCCGCTTCGAAGCTTGGGCCAAAACGGGCGATGCAGGCCACAAACAGAGCGGCCGTCAGGGCTTCGATCAGTGGGTAGCGCCACGAGATGGGAGCGCTGCACCTACGGCAACGTCCGCGGAGCAGCAAGTAGCTCAGGAGTGGCAGGTTGTCGTGAGCGCGGATCGCCGAGCCACAGTAGGGGCAGCCCGATGTGGGTGACACGGTCGATCGCCCGCGAGGCAGCCGATGGATGACGACGTTCAGAAAGCTGCCGACGATCAGGCCGAGCGCCAGGGCCGGGAGATAGAAATAGAGCTCAAACACGGGTCGAATCGATTCTAGTGGACCGTAGCGAGCCGCAGGTTCTCAAAACACAAAAAAAGGCGCCGCGTAAGCGGCGCCTTTGGTTACTGTCTCAGAAGATTCTGGGCAGTTTGCTTACTTGCAGGTGGGCCCGGCTTCCAAGGGCGTCCCCCCACCCTGGGCGTCGATGAACGTCTTGCCCGCCGGGTAGTGGATGAACTCGCCATCGACCCACACGATGTCGCATAGGGTTCGGAACGCCAGGTACGCGCCGATGTCGTACGTGTTGCCGTCCGCTATGCCCACCTTAGAGGTACCGCCTGGCGGGGGCTGGCCGTAGCTGCGGATGCCCATGACATTCGCATCAAACAGGTTAGCCGCGACAGCGAAGTCGTAGTTGGTTCCCCAAGCATCGACCTGTGGGACGGCCTGGATGTACTCGGGGAGGTCGCCACCTACGCCGCCTTGGACGAGGTCCCGCACGATATTGGGGTGCGTTTTGACGGTGATCGATGTCCAGGTGAGCGTCTCGAGGGTTACGCCCGCGGCCGCGGCGCCGACCTGGTCGGTGTACCAGTGGTACAACGCGGAACCGATGTTGCGCTCATCGGCCATGGTGCGCTTCTGCTTGGCCTTCTGGAGCGCCTCGATCAAGTTCGGGATGAGCATGGCGGCGATGATTCCGATGATCGCGACCACGATGAGGAGCTCGATCAGGGTGAAACCCTTCTGGCCCCGGCGACGGTTGAATCTTTGCATCATGTTTCTTTCTCCTTTGCGGTTTTCCGAAACTCTTGTCCCCTCGTCCGAGGGCATTACGGGAGAAGGTTCAGCAGGATGTGTGCCAAGCTCGAAAACCGACAAAACCGAATGGAAGGAGCGCTTTTTTGACCGAAACCGGACGGGATTTGCCAGCCGGGTGCCGTAGATTGTCACCCGGCGATCCCGCGCACCGCGGCGCGATAGATCTCTATTCCCCTGATGTAGGCCATCAGGCCGATCCGCTCGTTGGCGGCGTCCTTCTTGAAGCTGTCGGTCGAGAAGAGCGGGAAGGGTGAGAAGCCGTACGAGGGGATCCCCGCGGCGCGAAAGAACCGAGAATCGGTTCCGGTACCGGCAAGAAAGTGCGGGCCTATGGTCACCTCAGGGTAGACCTCGAGCACCGACTCGGCGAGTCTCGAGAACACCGGATGATTGGTCGGGCTGCCGTGAAGGGCGCCGATGGGAGGGGCGACCTGATACGTCGTGCCATGGGTCAGCCAGGCCGGCATCAGGCGGCGGCGCGCCGCCGCGAAGTCCGAGCCGGGAAGTAGCAGAAAAACCGTTCGAAGGCTGAACCCTCCCTCCGGGTTTTCCTCGACCGGAAACAGGGCGAGATCGTCGCGAAACACCTTCTGAAGATAGGGCTTGATAGGACGGAACTTCTCCGGGTCGTGGAGCGCCAACCACGGATTACTCACCGGCTCTGAGAAGAATTTCGCCGTGCGGGTAGGGCCATAGGCGCGGAGAAAGGTCTCGGTTTCATCGGTCAACCGCAGATCGAAGTTGCCCTCGCGGAGGCGGGACAGCGCGGCGCGTAGGTTCTCCAGAGAGTCCCGGTCGTCGGAACAGAACGTCACGACACCATAGCGACCTTGAGCGAACTCGATTCCCCAATACTTGATCTCGGTGTGATTGATCGGTTCGACCACACCGCCTTCGGTGAGCACGACCCAGAAACGTTCGATGAGCTCGGGGTGCTGCGCGAGGATCCAGCGAGCGCCGAGGTCGCTGCCGTGCTCCTCGCCACCGGTGGCCAGGAAGATGACCGAGCGTTTGGGTTTTCGCCCCACGCTGACCAGTGCTTCGAGAGCCGCAAGCTGCGCCGCGGCTACGCTCTTCATGTCGAAGGTGCCGCGGCCGTAGAGCCAGGGGCCGTCGATCTCCGCTTGGAAGGGGGGAAACTTCCAGGCTTCTTCGTCAACGGGAGAGACGTCGATATGGCTGTGGAGTACGAGGGCTTCCGGGTCGTCGCCCTCGAGGACCGCCCACAGGTTGGCGCTCTTCTCGCCCAATCGCTCTAT
The DNA here is from genome assembly GCA_029861655.1 of Acidobacteriota bacterium. Lineage (GTDB taxonomy): Bacteria > Acidobacteriota > Thermoanaerobaculia > Multivoradales > JAHEKO01 > JAOTZA01. Next base: position 16,910 of record JAOTZA010000001.1, read on the forward strand.
CTTCGGGTCGAGCCCCAGTCTCTCGAGCTCGGCGGCCAGAAACTCAGCGCCAGCCAGTTCGCTTCCCGTGTCACGCGAAGTGTCGATGCTCACGTAGCGGCGAAGCAGGTCCACCTCCGGCATCGACTCGAAATCCATGTACGCCCACTCCTCGTCGGGGGCGATTACCCTCGGCCGGGCTTCGAGCCACAGGAAGACCGCCGTCGCGGTGAGGAAGACGAGGGCGATGCCGTAGAGCCAGAAGCGTGCGATCCGGCGGCGCCGGGGGTCTTCGATGCGGGTGAACACGGCGCGGATACTAACAGGACCACCACCGGCCGTGGGCCGGATAACATGCTGCGCGATGGACAAAAACAGGATTCCGGCTTTCGAGCTGCGAGGCGCGGTCGATGCCGTGCGCGCCGAGGTCGAAGAGGGCTGGAGGAGCCTTCTCGACCAGACCGCTTTTGTCGGCGGCCATGAGGTATCGCGATTTGAAGACGCTTTCTCCGACTACCTCGGCGCGCCGGCGTGCGCCGGGGTCGCCAATGGTACCGACGCACTGGTTCTCTCGCTCAAGGCACTGGGAGTCGGCCCCGGGGACGAGGTGATCGTCCCGGCGTTCTCGTTTGCGGCGAGCGCCACGACCGTCGCCTGGCTTGGCGGCAGGCCGGTCTTTGCCGATGTCGAGCCGCACACCCTCAACCTCGACCCCCGGGACCTCGGGAATCGAGTGACCGAGCGCACTGTGGGTGTGATCGGGGTTCATCTCTACGGCCGGCCTTTCGACCAGGCGGTTCGGGCCTTTTGTGACCGAAAAGGCCTGTGGCTGATCGAGGACGCTGCGCAGGCGCATGGCGCGAGTCTGGCGAGCCGGAGAGTGGGAGCTGTTGGGGAGCTGGCGACCTGGAGCTTCTACCCGACCAAGAATCTGGGCTGCTTTGGGGATGGTGGAGCAGTGACCGGATGCTCGGCGGAGCTCGTCGAGACCGTGCGAAGACTGCGCAATCACGGCCAGCAAGGGCGCTATCGTCATGTCGAGCTGGGAACCAACAGCCGGCTCGATGCCTTGCAGGCTGCGGTTCTGAACCGCCGGTTACCCCGTCTTGAGGGCGCCAACGAACGCCGCCGGCAGATCGCCGCGAGCTACAGCGAGGCTCTCGGGCCGATTGCGGGTCTTACTCTGCTAGCCGATCCACCCGGCTCGATCCCCGTGTACCACCAGATGACGATTCTGACCGAACGGCGGGACGAGTTGGCGAGCTATCTCGAGACCCGGGGTGTCGGCACATCGATCCACTACCCCGAGCCGCTTCACCATCAGCCGGCGCTCGAGGCCTTCGCTCCGGGCGACGACGAGTTGCCGGTCTCGATCCGGGCCGCGCGACAAGTTCTTTGCCTACCGATGTTCCCGGAGTTGACCGACGACCAGGTGGCCATCGTCTGCTCCAGGATCTCGGACTTCTTCGCGTCGTCGGGCTGACCGGGACCCACAAGGCGCTGCCGCCTAGGTTCGGTCAGAGCCCGTAGAGCATCATCACGACTGCCGCCCCCCACAACGCCACGTTGACGAGCGATGGCCAGTCGCGCACCACGGATTCGGTCGGGTTGAGCTTCCCAGGATGTTGATAGGTCAGGTAGAGATAGCGAAAGACGCCGAATAGGACAAAGGGCATGGTGGCGAGGAGAAACCGGTGGCCGAAGCGCTCCAGAATGCCGGGAGACACCGAATAGAGCGCATACGTGATGACGCTCGATGCCGTGACGACGTTGATCATCTGGTCGAGGAACGTGTCTCCGTAGTGGTCGAGGACCCGCCGTTGTTTGGACGCCTGGTCGGCAAGAAGGGCGAGCTCATGCCGGCGCTTCGAGAACGCCAGGAAGAGGGCCAGGAAGATGGTGCAGAGCAGGAGCCATGCCGAGAGTTCCACCCCGATGGCCGCACCGCCACCCGCTACGCGCAAGACAAACCCGGCGGCGATGCTCATCACATCGAGGATGACGACCTGCTTGAGCCACAGCGTGTAGAGCAGGTTGATGCCAAGATAGAACAACGCCACGAGCAGAAAATCGCCGCCGAGCGCCGAGGCCGCTGCCAGCGCGATAGCTGCCAAGATTGCGGCGAGGCTGCCCGCCAGCGCCAGCGAAACCCTGCCCGAGGCGACCGGCCGGTCTCGTTTGACCGGGTGGTTGCGATCGCAGTCGCGGTCGCGAATATCGTTGAAGGCGTAAACGGCGCTGGCAGCCGCGCAAAAACTCAAAAGAGCGATCGCGACCCGACCGAGAGCCCATGGATCCACCAAGCGACCGGCAAAGACGATCGGCGCCAGAACAAATACGTTCTTGACCCAGTGGGACGGGCGCATCAACTCGATCGCGGCACCTGGCATGAGGGACTATCTTAGTATCCGGGAGCAGCGGCACCTGGGCGGAACCGCTGGCAGTCGGCAGACGGGCGCCGGTGAGAAAGACAGGCTAAGGTAAAGCAGCGATGAGCGAGCCACCGCCGAAACGGCGATTCCGCAGTCCCTTCCGCAAGATTCTTGTCGCCAACCGCGGCGAGATCGCGGTACGGGTATTGCGCGCCGCGCGCGAGCGCGGGATCACCGGTGCGGTCGTCTACTCCGAGCCGGACAGAGCATCACTGCCGGTGCTGTTGGCCGATGAGGCTCATCTGATCGGACCGGCGCTTGCCAGCGAGAGTTATCTGCGAGGCGAGGCGATCATCGATCTCGCGGAGCGGATCGGCGCCGACGCGATCCACCCTGGTTATGGCTTTCTTGCCGAGAATGCCTCCTTTGCCCAGATGTGTGTCGACAGTGGAGTGGCCTTCATCGGCCCGCCCGCCGGTGCGATTGCTGCGATGGGATCAAAGCTCGAGAGCCGGCGTCTCATGCAGGAGGCCGGTGTGCCGGTGATCCCCGGTGGGTACTCCCCCGTGACGAGCGTCGAAGATGCCGCCAGTCGCGCAGAGGAATTGGGCTTCCCGGTGATGGTTAAAGCCTCGGCCGGTGGTGGTGGCAAGGGACTACGGCGGGTCTCGTCTTCGGCGGAGCTTGGTTCGGCATTCCGGGGAGCGCGGTCCGAAGCGGCTGCGAGTTTTGGCGACGACACGGTGTATCTCGAGAAATACATCGAGCGACCGCGTCATGTCGAACTCCAGGTGCTGGCCGACCGGCACGGCCAGGTCGTCTCGTTGGGAGAGCGGGAATGCTCGATCCAGCGACGGCACCAAAAAGTCATCGAAGAAGCGCCTTCGCCGGTGGTCGATCCCGAGTTGCGTCGGCGGATGGGCGCCGCAGCGGTGGCGGCGGCGGCAGCCGTCGGGTATGAGAATGCCGGCACCGTCGAGTTTCTGTTGGCGGCTACGGGTGAATTCTTTTTTCTCGAGATGAACACCCGTTTGCAGGTCGAGCATCCGGTGACCGAGCTGGTGACCGGTCTCGATCTCGTCCGCTGGCAGATCGCCATTGCGGAGGGCCGGCCGCTCCCGCCCGAGATCACCGATACGGAGATCGAGCCTCACGGCCATGCAATCGAAGTGCGGATCTATGCCGAGAACCCCGACATGGGTTTTGCGCCGTCACCGGGGAGGATCGAGCGGCTGCGGTTGCCACAAGGTCCCGGTGTTCGGAACGACTGTGGTGTTTACGAGGGAAGCGAAGTGTCGATCTACTACGATCCGATGATGTCCAAGCTCATCGTCCATGGCCGAGACCGCGGCCACGCGCTGGAGCGGCTGGAGCGAGCCCTGGCTGAGACCCGATTCGACGGTGTGAACACCGCGCTCGGGCTCTACCGGGAACTGATTTGCGACGACGACTTTCGTCAGGGCCGGATGGATATCGGTTTGCTCGAGCGCAAGATCGAGGCCGGCGAGTTGAGGACCCCAAGCCAATCCACCGAGGAACGGGATCTGCCGTTGATCATCGCGGCCCTTGAACACCTCGAGCGTCAGGCTCGAAGCTCGGCGGTGCCTCATCGAGATGGGCGGCGCAACCACTGGCGGGAGGCCGCTCGCATCGAAGCGGCAGGGGGCGACCGATGGAACTGATCGTCCGCAGACGCGGCGAGGAGGAACACATCCGGCTCGAGAGGCGTGGCTCTGGCTTTCTCGTCCGCGTGGCGGATCGCAGCTACGAAGTCGATTGCACGGAGACCTCCGCCTCCGCGCGCAGCTTGCTTGTTGGCGCCTGTCAGCACGACGTGTCGGTGCGACATCTCGGCGACGGCGAGTACGAGGTCGATACCGGGACTGGGCTCGAGCGAATTCAGGTGCTGGGCCGGTTGGAGCATCTCGCGGAAACAGCGCATGGCGCAAAGGCGACGTTGGGCGCTGTGCGGGTCACCGCATACATGCCGGGCCGGGTGATCGCGCTTCTTGCGGAGGAGGGCGCCCGTGTCCAGGCGGGCGATGGCGTGCTTGTCCTCGAAGCGATGAAGATGGAGAACGAGATTCGAGCCGACCGCAGTGGCGTGATCAAGAGATTCTTGGTCGATGTCGGCCAGCCGGTCGAGGGTGGGGAACCTCTTTACGAGTTCGAGTAGCCTGAGGACCTCAGAACATCCTCGACCCGGATGTCCCGCAGGCACTTGTGGTGAAGCAACGGGCACCTTCGCCTGAAGCAGGGTGAGCACCAACGGGAGGTCCAGAGAACCTCGTGCCCGGCGCCCACAGTGGCCGATTCACCAACATCGCCCACATCACCCACATTACTCACATCGCCCAATGGCGCTGTGCGGCGAGGATCCGTAGGACCAAAGATAGCCACACAACGTGTGCCGACGGCAGCAGCGAGATGCATGGGTCCGGAGTCGTTGGTCACCAGCAGCGAGAGCCGTTCGAGCACCGCCGCCAACACAGCGAGGTCCAGTCCGGCACCCAGGATTGGCAGGTCCAGCCCGCTGGCATCCGCGATCGAGCGCGCCAGTTCGGTTTCGCCGGGGCCGACGATGAGGACAGGGTCTGGACCCTTATCGGTGGCTGCCAGACGCCGCGCGAGTTCGGCGAACCGGTCGGGTGGCCAGCGCTTGCTGGGGCCGAATGCGGTGCCGGCGAAGAGACCGACAAGGTCGCCGTGCTGGGCCAGCCCGCTGGCTGCGAGCGCTTGTCGAGCCGCCAAGCGGTTCTCTTTCCCCGGCTCGAGGCGCGGCGTGTTGTCTCCGACCGGATCGATGCGCATCGCTGTGAGGAGCGGATCGTAGTCGTTTAGTTGATGGTACTGGCTTGGCAAGCGGTTGTCGTGGGATGACTTGCGTTTCTTGGGCTGTCTCGGTTTTGCCACGGCGGGTCGCAGGAGGGGGTGCCGGAAATCGCCCGAATATCCCCAGCGGCGCGGGATTCCTGCGCGCTGCGCGAGCCAGGCCGCGCGAAACGAATTGGGGAGAATCACGACTTCGTCCGGCCCCAGCTGCTTGATCTTCTCTATGGTTTCTCGGTTGCTTGCCCCGCGGCTCATGGAGCTCGCGAGCTGGGGGATGAGCCGGAGTAGCGGAATCAGGTTCGTCCGGGCGAGGCCGTGGATCTCACGCCCTGAGGCGGCGAGGCTCGCGAGAACCGGTTGTGCCATCACCGTGTCGCCGACCCAGTTGGGCAGGATGACGAGTGTCTTCAACGCTGTCTCGCTTTCGCCAGGCCGAGGGTTGACCAGGGGTACTGCTCGGGTCGCGCCAGAATCTCCGCTTCGATCGCAACGACGAACCGCCGGGTGAGACTTTCTTTGTCGTCGCCTCCGAAGATCGGTACGATCGGCGGTCGAACAACGACTCTGAAGCGTCGCCGTCGTTCCAGAAAAGCAAAAACCGGAAGCGCCGCGTACGCCTGGTCGAGAGCCCTTGCAGCGGCAAGTGTCGATGCTTTGAAGGGGCGGCCAAGGAAAGGCAACTCTATAGAATGGTCTGCCGCATGCCCGGACTGCGGCTGGTCGAGCCGGGTCAGATCATGTGGGGTGTCCGAACCACCCTTGTACAGATCGAGCACGGTAGAAACGAGTTCGAAGAGGCCTAGGGAGGCGCTCAACAGGACCACGCCGCCTCCCGTTCTTTGAGCTTGCTCGATCCTCTCCCAGCCTTCGAACTCGAGCCTCGAACAGAGCCGAACCGGGTCCACGCGGTCCAGCGCGCGCCGCTCGTCCGCGACACGAGCTTGATGGGAAAAAGAGCGCGAGAGAAGCCGATGTCGAGCCGCGGTCGAGAGATCGGGCAGAGCGGCTTCGAGGCGTTTGGCGGCGGCTCGGCGAACGGCCCGGGGGGCTGCTCTCGTGATCCGTGCCAGGTGGGCCTTCATGAGGCTTCCGTGTCAAGCTGCGCGAGACTCGAGCCGAGCCAGCTCCAGAAAGCCTCTTCGGGTCGCGCCCGCAGCGGCAACTCCGCCAGTGGTGTCTCGAGGCGCCCCAAGAGCTTGACGTGGTCCTTGCCGGTCGTCACGACCCAGGCGGCTCCGGACTCACGCCACGCCCGTTCGATTTGGCGCAGACTCTCGTCAGGGTAGGAATGATGGTCGGGAAACGCGAGAGACCCGACGAGTTCGTAGGGGAGGCTTGCGAGAGCCTTGGCCACTCTTCCGGGGCGCGCGATACCGGTCACCAGAAAAACGCTGGCCCCCTCCGGGACCGGCTCCTGCCTCTTGTGTGTCGGTGGCAGTACCGTCGTGTAGCTCGAAAAGCTTCGGCCGGTGAAACCGTACTGGGCGAGTCCAGCCGTCAACTCCTCGGGCCGCCAGTCGGCGGCGTTCTCGTCGGGCCGCCTGCCGGCGGCTTGGGTAGGCCGCTCGGGGAGAGACCAGACGATCGCATTTGCATGGCGCACCGAGGTGAGTGGCTCGCGCAGCCTCCCGGAAGGCGGCAACCGTCCACCCGCCATCGGATCATCCGGAGGGAAGACCAGGATGTCGATGTCTCGCGCCAGGCGCACGTGCGAGAAACCATCATCTAGGAGGAAGACGTCAGGTGTCGTCGGCAGACGTTCGAGTGCCAACTGCCCGGCTCGGTAGCGATCCGCTGCTACCACGACACTGACGCCCTGAAGCTCGCCGGCCAGCAGGACCGGTTCGTCCCCAGCCGCCAGCGGCCCCAGAAGAGGGCCGGAACCGGTGCTGACCACCCGGACTCCGCTGCCGCGGCTGCCGTAGCCGCGAGACAGGATCGCCACCTGCCGGCCCTGGTCGCGGAGCCGGGCGGCGATCGACGCGGTCAACGGCGTTTTGCCAGTGCCTCCCCAGTGAAGATTGCCGACGCTGATGACCGGCCTTGGCAGGCGAGAGGCACGGCGTCGGTACCAGGCGCGACGCAACCGGTGACCGCCGCCGTAAAGCCGCTGCCAGGGCGACATGGAAGGTGCCGGCACTTTGTAGGCTGTGGCTTCCGAGTTCATCCCGTATTCTCCGGACGGGGCCTCAGGTATCGCAGCAAGATCTCGGAAGTGCGGACCGTTGCGCCGCGATGACGAGCCAGGAGCTCGAGCCCGCGTTGGCCGACGTTTGATCCGGTCGTAGGATCGCTCAAAACTCGCCGCCAGCCGTTCGCCAGACCCGCGGCGTCTTCGACTCTCAGCCATGCTCGCGCTTCGTCGAAGGTCGCCGCTATCTCTCGAAAGTTCTCCATCGATGGGCCCACGACTACCGGAACGCCGAAGCGGGCGGCTTCGAGAGGGTTGTGTCCGCCGGTCGCCACCAGCGTGCCGCCAATGAAAGCCGAGGTTGCCAACCGGTACACCGAGGCCAACTCTCCCATGCTGTCGAGCAAGACGACCTGCGGGCTTTTGGCGGCTTCCGTCGCTCGAGGTCGCGCGATTTCGGACCGCCGGAGTAGTCGTAGCCCGCGCCGTTCGACGAGGTCGCCGATCGAATCCCAGCGTTCGGGGTGCCGTGGCGCCAGAATCAGCAGGGCGTCGACCTCCGAGCTGACATCGGCGATGGCGTCCAGAACCAGCTCTTCCTCGCCTCGCATCGTGGAGCCTGCGACCAGAATCGGCCGGCCGCCGGCCACCTGGAGTAGTTCGCCTTCCAGATCGCCGAGTTTCGCGGGCTCGGTGCTTTCGAACTTGAGATTGCCGGTCACGGTGATGCGGTTTGGCTCGACTCCCAGAGCCCTCAGACGATCGCGGTCTGTTTTCCCCTGGACAGCGAAGTGGTCGACGGGTGACAGAACGGGCCCGAGAAAACGGCGCAGGCGCACCATCCTGTGGAAGCTCCGATCACTCACTCTGCCGTTGATCACGATAACGGGCATACCGCGTTTGCGACACTGGCGCAGAATCAGCGGCCAGAGATCGCCTTCGGCCAGAACGAGCGCTCTGGGCTTGTAGCGGGCAAAGAACCGCCGGATTGCGAAGCCGAGCTCGAAAGGGAGATAGGTCCGATCCGCAAGCGGGAAACTCGTTTGGGCCAGAGCTTGGCCGGTCGGCGTCACCGTCGTCACCACCAACCTGTCGCCCATTGCGAGTTCGGGCCATTCGCCGCGCAAGGCCGCCGCGACACCGACCTCGCCGACCGAAACGGCATGTATCCACAGGGACGAGCCTTGCCCGGAAGGTGTTGTCGCCGGGTAGAGGCCGAGTCGTGGCTTGAGGCTACGCTGGTAGTGCTTGCCCCGGCTGAGGAGAAGAAACGGTGCCGCGGCCAGGCTGAACAGGGAGACGGCGATCTGGTAGAGGATCCACATCCGTGACACTACGAGCCGGGCGGCGTGCCAGTATAATCCTTTGGCGACAGGACGTTAGAGGCGGGCCAGCTGCTAGACGATCCGATGGGCCCGACCGTAAGAATCTTCGGGGAACAGATGCCGCACCTTGTCCACACCACCACCAAACCCGTTTCCGAGCAGCCGGCCGGCGACCGCGATCTTCTGCTGGCCATTCAACGAGGCGATGAGGAGGCCTTTGCCGAACTTCTCGACCGAAAGACCGGGCCGCTTCTGGCCCTCACCCATCGGATGGTTTGGGATCGTGAGGAGGCTCGAGATCTCGTCCAAGTGACCTTCCTGAGGGTTTGGGAGCACCGCCACAAGTTCGACGAACGCTTTAGCCCCAATACCTGGCTCTATAGAATCGCCACCAACCTGGCGATCGATTTTCTACGCGCTAAGCGCACCCGTTTGTCGAAGCTCGAGCCCGTGCGCCAGCATCTCTACCGGGTCGTCAAGCAACCCGACACGAATCTGGAGGAGATCCTCGAGCGAGACATCCTCTCGGTGCTCCAGGATCTGACATCGGCGCTGACCGAACGTCAGAGACTCGCCTTTGTTCTGGGGCAGATCGAGGGGTTGAGTACGCGGGAAGTGGCTTCGATTCTGGAGTGCCGGGAATCGACGGTGCGAAATCATCTCTTTGCGGCGCGCAAGGTCCTGCAGGGTGAACTGCTGCGGCGGTTCCCCGAATACGCCGGCCGCCGGAGGACCGGGAAGCAATGACGGCGTGTCCCGACTGGCAGAGAATCGCGCGCAGCGCGGACCGGTTCCTCGCCGAGGATTGCGCCGATCGCCGGAGGACCTTGCGACACATGGAAGCCTGTCCGAGTTGCCGCCGGTCGGCGCTCGAGTTGGATCCGACACTGGCGGTCGCGAATCTCCCCGCTGTCGAGGTCTCCAAGTCGGAAATCGAAGCGGTCAAGAGGCAGGTCCAGGCAATGCGGCGAGTCCGCGCCATCGAAGTCGGAAAACGCCGTCCGGTTCTGTCGCACGTGGCAGTCGTGATGCTGATGGTGGGGCTCGGACTCTTCCTGCCCGGCAGGGTCATTGACCCTGCCGGTTCTGTCGCCCAAGGCGGCGTGGGTGGCGGAGTCCTTTTTGACGAGGCAAGCCGGGAAGCCGCTTCATCACTCGCGCTTGTCGAATCGATCACTCCTTCCACCGCCAGGATCTACCAACTCGATCAAGCAGATTTTCCGATCGTGATGATCGTCGACGAATCGATCGATCTCTAGACGTGGTGATCTGTTGCCGAGGCCGCAGAGTTTTCTTGCTGTTTGCATCTTTGGCGCTTCTGCAGTGTGGCCTGTTTTATTGGCCGCCCAGAGCGAGAGTGGTAGAGAAGAAGTGGTGGTACATGCAGTGACGCTTCGACATCAACAGGCGGCCGAGGCGGTGGCGCTGGTCTACCCCATGCTCACCGACGCGGGCACGGTCGAATTACAGCCGGGCGGTAATACCCTGGTCCTGCGCGACGTGAGTTCATCGGTGGATCGCATACTGCCGTGTCTGCGCCGATTCGACCAGCCTTCGAGGAGTTTGCGGATCGCGGTTCAGATCGTCAGTGCCGGAGCCGCAGAGGCAGGAAAAGGGCCGGAACCTCAACTCTCGCCTGACGTTTTGGCGCGGCTACGGGAGCTTCTCCGTTATCGGAGCTACTCGCTTCTCGGCCGGGCCGAGTTGGAAGTGCCGGAAGGCCACGCCACAGCCTACGCAGTGGGTGAGGAATATCAAGTCGATTTCCGTCTTGGCAAGCTGCTCGACGGGAGACGGCTCAACCTTCAGGGCTTCCGGGTCTTGCGTCAGGCGGATGACGGCGATCTCAAGCCGCTCATCCACACCAATCTCAACCTGAGCCTGGACCAGCCGCTGGTGTTGGGTCTGGCCAAGACCGAATCGAGCGACCGCGCCCTGATGGTTGTTCTCCAATTCCTCGACATGAAGACGCGAACGGCGAGGAGGTAGCCGGTGGAGTTCGTCTGCACTCTCGGTACCCCGCAGGGCCGGGTGATCGAGGAGGTCCACGAGGCAGGTTCGGAGGAGGCGGCGCGCAAGGAACTCGTTCGCCAGGGGTATCACGTCTTCAAGATCCGTCGCGGCGGGGCGCTCGGGTCGTTTTCCCTTCCGCGTTTTGGGCGCCGCGGACGACGCATCTCGGAAGAGACACTCTTGCTTTTCAACCAGGAACTCGCGGCGCTGCTGCGGGCAGGGCTACCCATTCTCCAGGCGCTCGAGATCATGCTGCGACGTCAGCGAGAACCCCTCTTCCACGAGGTGCTGACTCAGGTGCGTTCGAAGGTGGAAAATGGCGCCGATCTTTCGGATGCGTTCGAAGATTTTGCCGATCTTCTTCCGCGGATCTATCCGCAAACCCTCAAGGCCGGTGAACGGAGTGGCGAACTCGAGCAGGTTATCCGTCGTTTTGTTCGCTATCAATCGCTGGTTACGTCAACTCGCCGCAAGGTGGTTTCTGCACTCGTCTATCCGGCGCTCTTGGTCGCCCTCTCGTTGGCCCTGATCGGCGTGATGACCGTTTTTGTGGTTCCCAAGTTCAGTGATTTCTTCTCCAACATGGAGTCGGATCTGCCGTTGATCACGCGGGTCACGGTGGCGGTGTCGGCTTTCTTGGGCGACAACTGGCTATGGATGTCACTGGCGGCCCTGGCGGTCGTGATCGGCGCGACGTCTCTGAGCCGTTCGCGCCGCGGCGCGCAGATGCTCGGAGCCTTGAGGCTCAGGCTGCCGCTTCTTGGGAATCTCTTTCAGAAAATGGCTCTCTCCGAGTTCAGTCGTGCCCTCTCAACGCTACTCTCCGGCGGCATTCCGCTGGTATCGGCCCTCGAGAGCTCGGTCGAGGCGGTCAGTAACGTGCACATTCGCAGGCAACTGGAGCCGACGGTGGCAGCGGTCCGAGAAGGCAATGCGCTTCACGCCTCCCTCGAAGCCAGCGGAGTGGTCCCGGAGGTTGTGATTGAGATGGCTACCGTCGGGGAAGAGACGGGAGACCTCGATACGATGCTCACCAACGCCTCCGAGTTCCTGGATGAGGAGGTCGAAACAAGCTTGCAGCGGATCCTGACATTGCTAGAACCCCTGCTACTCGTGATGATGGGTGTCATCGTGGCGATCCTATTGGTTTCCATCTACCTTCCTCTCTTTAGCGCCTTGGGGCAGGTGCGGTCTTGAAGAGAGGCAAACTGGAAAGCGGGCCGGAGGCTGACCATGGATGAGCCCTTGACCACCGTGTGGAATGGTTCGGAGCCGCCGAAGGCGGACCCGGAGGAAGAGCGCCGGAGCGCCCGGCGGCTGGCGGAGTCGTGCGGGCTCGAATTCGTGGAGATGGACGATTTTCGGATCGACAACGATCTCTTCCGCTCGGTGCCGTTCGAGTTGATGCTGCGGTACGAGTTTCTTCCCGAGCGCCAGGAGGACGACCGCTTGTCGCTGGTCATGGCCGATCCTTCGGACATCACCAAGCTCGATGAGCTCGAGCTACTGATCGGCCAGCCGCTGGAGGTCAAGGTCGGTGCCCGCGGCGTGATCGAAGAGATCCTGGAGAAGTCTGAGAGCGCTCAGCGCGTGCTCGACGAGGCCACCGAGGACTTCCGCATCCAGCTTGTTCAGGACGACGGCAACAGCGACGAAGTGCTGTCCATAGACCGTATCAGCGCGGACTCGAGCCCGATCATCAAGTTGGTCGACTCGACAGTGCTCAACGCCATCCAGAGACGCGCGAGTGATATCCACATCGAGACCCGAGACAGCGAGGTGGTTGTCAAGTACCGAATCGATGGCGTCCTGTACCAGGCGATGGAGCCGATCGACAAGGCGCATCACCAGACCATCGTCAGCCGAATCAAAGTGATGTCAGAGCTCGATATCGCCGAGAAACGTGTGCCCCAGGACGGTCGTTTCAAGGTGCGCTACCAGGGCCGCACCATCGACTTCCGTGTTTCGATCATGCCTTCTGTGCACGGGGAAGATTGCGTCGTCCGTATTCTCGACAAAGAGTCGATCAGCGAGGAGTTCAAGAACCTTCGTCTGACAGTTCTCGGTTTGGATGACGACACGGTTCACAAGTTCCGAAAGTTCATTCGTGAGCCCTACGGGATGGTGCTGGTGACCGGGCCGACCGGGTCGGGTAAGACAACGACACTCTACGCCTGTCTTTCCGAGATCCAGTCCTCGGAGGACAAGATCATCACGATCGAAGATCCGGTCGAGTACCAGCTCAAGGGGATCACCCAGATCCCTGTCAACGAGAAGAAGGGTCTCACCTTCGCCCGTGGCCTACGTTCGATCCTTCGTCACGACCCGGACAAGATCATGGTGGGTGAGATCCGCGATCAGGAGACCGCGGCGATCGCCGTTCAATCAGCCCTCACCGGTCACTTGGTCTTCACAACGGTCCATGCGAACAACGTCGTTGACGTACTGGGCCGGTTTCTCAACATGAAGGTGGATCTGTACAATTTTGTCTCGGCGCTCAACTGTGTTCTGGCGCAGCGCCTGGTGCGGAGAATCTGCGAGCATTGCAGGGCAGCCGTGGTGGTTTCCGACCAGCTGCTCGAGGAGAGCGGCTTGACACGGGAGCAATGTGAGGACGTGGACTTTTTCGAAGGACGTGGTTGTGTCGAATGCAGTGGAACCGGATTCCACGGCCGCACGGCCATTTCCGAGCTACTGGACCTTTCGGACCGGATTCGAGAGTTGATCCTCGAGCGCCGGCCGGCGTCGGAGATCAAGCGGGCAGCAGGTGAGGAAGGGATGATCTTTCTGCGGGAATCGGCCCTGAAGAGAGTGTTCGACGGAGTAACTACACTACGTGAGATCAATAAAGTTACCTTCGTGGATTAGGGGATTGGCGGGTCTAAAACCCTCCGCCGTGCCACCTCACGTGTTTGCGGTCGATGGCGACCGTCTTCGCTACGCCCGGTTCCACCCGGACAGGCGGGGGCTCGAGCTGCGCGAGTACTGGAGTGAGGATCTCGAGCCCGGTCTGTTCCCCGAGGGGCAACTCGCCGGTCCGGCCCGCGACGCTCACCGTCTCGACGAAGCGCTGAAAGCCCTGCTCGAACGATCGAGCCTGACCGTGCACGAGGCCTCCCTCGTACTGCCGGATCGTTGGCTGCGATTGGCTTCGACCGAAGCCGCTGACGTGCCCCGCAAGGGGCGAGATCGGGCTGAGGTTATTCGGTTCAAGCTGAAACGACTGGTGCCCTTTCGGGTCGAGGATCTGCGCGTCGCGGATCTCGAGGCTGCCGGGACGGACGACAGCGGGGCGCGCCTGCTGCTTGGCTTTGCTTCCGAGGCTCTGCTCACTCAACTCGAGGATGTCTTTGCCGGAAACGGGGTCAGAATCGGCCAACTCTCCAACGAAGGTCTGTCGCTTCTTGTCGCCTTGCAAGGTGCGCTTGCCGGTCAGGAGACCGGAGTTCTGCTCCACGCCACCAACGAGAGCTACAGCGTGATCGTGGCGCGGCGTGGTGCGCCGATTCTCCATCGGTTCAAGTCGCTAACCCAGACGGAACCGAATTGGGACCTGGTGGTGCGCGACCTCAAGCTCACTCGTCGATTCGTCGTGTCACAATCGCAAGTTGTGCCCTTGGCCGAGGTCACTTTTGTCGGTTCTCCCGAGGTGGAGGCGGGCTGGAGCCGAGCGGTGGAGAGGGCGTTCGAAGTGCCCGTGCGCAGCGTGGCGAGCGAGTGGGAGGAGATACCCGGAACGGTGGAGGGTGTTTCGCCCGTGCAGGCGGCGCCCCTTCTGGGCGCGGCCGCCCGGACGATCAGGTAATCGGCATGAACCGCAATGATCTAAATCTTTCACGGCGACCGTTTGCCAACCTGCGCCCGCTCAAGCGGGTCTCGCTGCTGCTCTGGTTGGCTGGCGGCCTGATGCTGGTGCTCAACGTACGGAATTACTGGAGTCACTTCAGCGGCGAGAACCAGGCACGCTCCCGAATGTTGGAGATCGAGCGTGAGCTCGGCGCCGAGAAAGACGCCGTAGGAGAGCTTAGGCGTGAGGTCGGTGGGCTCAATCTCGAGACGCTCAACGAGCGCAGCCGGTTTGTCAATGAGAAAATCGAGCAACGCACTTTTTCGTGGAGCTCGCTCTTCGATCGATTGACCGAGGCGCTGCCCAACGACGTGCGCCTATCGAGCTTGACGCCCAAGTTCGACAGGAAGAGAAGATCAGGACGCGCGGGAGAGAACCTCGGGATGGGGGAAGTGGGCTTGGAGATTTCGGGGGCCGCCAAGAATGATGAGGCTTTGCTTGCGCTTGTGGACGCTTTCTTCGAACACGGTTCCTTCAGAGAGCCGGATTTGCAGAGCGAAGACAGAGGAGACGATGGTCTCCTGGAGTTCGAGCTTTCCGTGATCTACCGGCCAGGAGCCAGTGCCGAGACCGACCCTGAGCCGCCCGGCGGCGTATCGCCGGCCAGCGCGGAGGCCGCGCCTTGAGTTTCGAGCCGGGCGTCTGGGGGCGTAACGCAAGGATCTGGGTCCCGGGACTGGTTTTCTTGCTGTTGAACGGCGCTCTATTGCTGGCCTACCGGGTTGCTCTCGCAGAAGAAGCCGATATGGGGCGGGCAAGGCTCGCCAGGCGTGCGGACGAACTGGACGCGCTCCGGGAGGAGAGGCGCTCTCTCGCGGATGTGCTGGAGCGAGCGGCGGAAATCGAGAAAGGCTTGGATGATTTCTACACCCTGCGCCTCGCGACGGAGAATGTTGCCCTCACAAGGATCATCGCCGAGGTCAAAGATCTGTCGCGCCGGGCCGGGTTGGTGCCGGCGCAGATCGACTACGCCAAGGAGACCTTCAAAGAGGAAGACTTGTTGCGTCGCTCGATCGAGTTTCCGGTCGATGGGGACTATGCGGCGCTTCGCCGGCTGGTCAACTTTCTCGAACTCTCGGACTCGTTTTTGGTGCTGGAGAGTGTCGGTCTGCGCGGCGAGAACGAAAACACGCTGGCGCTCAACATCTCGCTACAGATTGCGACGTTTTTTGCGACCGGATCCACACACTCGCGAGGCGTCCGGGGCGAGGCCGCGGAGACGACCGAATGAGCGGTGAACGGCGTCGGGGAATTCTCCTGGTGGCTCTGGCTGCGCTCCTCGCGTTTGCAGCCGTGCGTTTTGGTGGAGCGCTGCTCTCGGGCCGTGGTGGCACAGGGTTCTCTCCTCCGGACAGCCCCGCAGACAATCAATCGAGAATCGATCTTCCGCAGTTCGTAGAGCTGCGTTTGGGTGAGCTTGAGAACAAACCAGCAGAATTCAATCCTGGTCGCGATCCGTTTGGTTTTTATACCCCGCCGCCCCCGCCGCCCCCTCCGGCGCCCCCGCGCCAAAAAGCTCCAACAGGCCGACCGCAACCAAAACCGGCGAGCACGACTCCTCAAAAACCCAAGCCGCCACCTGTTACGGTTACGTTTCTGGGCAGTTTTGGGCCTGTGGACAGACGAATAGCAGTGTTCACGGACGGCAATGATCTCTACAATGCGCGAGTGGGTGACGTCGTCAAGGAGCATTTTGTCGTCGACAACATCGGTTTTGAGTCCTCTGATTTGAAATACGTCAACTTTCCCGAGGAGCCACCGGCACGATTGGCGGTCGGCGGTTGAGAATGACTCGAGAGATCCATGGAGTGGTTGTGAGAAAGAAGACAACGGTCTCTGTCCTGTGCCTACTGGGGCTTCTCGTCCTCGTCGGTTGCTCGGGCCATCAAGCCCTGCGCGCGGCACGCCAAGCCGAGCTGGTTGGCGACTGGGATCAGGCGGTCCTCAAGTATCTCGAGCTCTCCAATCGCTATCCGGACAGAGTGGAGTACCGGACCGGTCTGTTGCGCTCCAAGATCCGCGCCTCGCAGGGCCATTTTGAGAAGGGCAAGAAGTTTGTGGAGGCCGGCGCTCTCGAGCGTGGGTTTGCGGAGTACCAGCAGGCCGTGCAGCTCGATACCACCAACCAGTATGCGCAGATCGAGATGGAGAAACTGCGGGAAGTTCTGTTGCGGGACGAAGAGAGTCGCGCGGCGCCGGGTAATTTGAAGGACATCAAGGCGCGCAACCGAGGTGCGCGAGCGCAGCCGCCGGAGTTGAACCCCCGTTCGATCGAGCCGATCTCGCTCGAGTTCCCTAAACCGGTATCAGTCTTCGATATCTACAAGGCTCTCGGCCGCGCCTTCGGAATCAACGTGCTATTCGACCCCAAGTTGCGAGATCAGCAGATCGCGATCGAGCTGCGCGACGTCGTGGCGCAGGATGCCCTCGAGATCCTCATGCGTACCGCGAGCCACTTCTACAAGGTGGTCGACGAGCATTCGATCATCGTCGTCGAGGACAACCCGCAAAATCGCCGCAACTATGAGGATCTGGTCATCCAGACCTTCTTTCTATCCAACGCCGAGACGAAGGATGTTCTGACCATGCTACGAAGCCTGGTGGGGGCGAAGAATATTGCTTCCTCGGATCAGCTCAACGCGATCATCCTGCGGGATACGGCCGACAAGGTGAAAGTCGCGGAGCGGATCATCGACACCATCGACAAAGCGCGTGGCGAGGTCGTTGTCGACGTGGAGCTGCTGCAGATCAACACCAGTGTGCTCCAGGATCTCGGTGTGCGGCTCTCCGAGTACTCGGTGACGCAGCGACTCGATCAGCCCGAAGGTGGGATTAGGGTTTCCGACCTCGAGTTCATCAACCAGGGTAACTGGTTTCTGAATATACCCAGTTTTGTCTACAACTTCATGAAGACAAGCTCCGAAGCCGAGCTGTTGGCCAGCCCACAGGTGCGGATCAGCGACGGCGAGACCGCCTCGCTGACGATTGGCGACAGCGTGCCGATTCCGGTCACTAGTTTCAATACCTCCCAGACAGTGGGTGGCAATATCGTTCCGCTGACTTCCTTCCAGTACCGAGACGTCGGTATCCGGGTCGAGATCGAGCCGCGGATTCATCACAACCGAGAGGTGACCTTGAAGATCACCGTCGAGGTGAGCAACCTCGGTGAGTCGATTCAGGCTGGAACTCAAGAACAGCCGGTCATCGGTACGCGGAATTTCGAATCGACGATCCGGCTCAAGAACGGTGAGACAAACTTTCTCGCGGGTCTTATCCGGACCGATGAGTCGCGCGACCAGGTCGGAGTCCCGGGTCTCTCCGACGTGCCAGTGCTGGGGCGGCTCTTTTCCAACAAAGGAACCGACAGGAGACGGACGGATCTCGTGCTGACCCTGACGCCGCACATCATCCGGACCGCCGATATCTCCGAGGAAGATCTGCTTCCAATCTGGGTCGGGACGGAAGCCAACATCACCTTCCGTGGCGGTAGTCCTCGCGTTGAATCAGAGGTGGAAGGCCCCTTCGAGCGCGAGGACGAGACCGACGCCGAACGGATTCGCGAAATGATCCGACGCAGGATCCAGAACCTTCCCAGAGGATTGCAGAATGAGGACACCGAGGAAGAGGATAAAGCGCCACCGGGGGTCGATCTGACGCCGGCGGCAGCGCCCTCCGATCCGTTCCGAAGCGATGATGACGGAGAAGATGAGGACGATGACGGGGACCGAGCCTCGCTCGAACCGACATCGTTGATTTTTGTGCCCAGCGACAGAGGGATCTCCGACGAGATCTCGGTGGCGTCACTCAGCGCCGCTGCCGATGGCGAGGCGGTTTTGACCACGCCGGTGCGACTCCGACTGGCGCCGGCGAGTCTTCAGATCGGGCTTGGTGACGAGCTCGATGTCACGCTCGAGATCCAGTCGGACGAAGCGGTTGCGCATCTGCCGGTAACTCTGGGTTTCGACCCGCGGGTGCTATCCGTGGTGCAGGTTTCGGGCGGTGATTTCCTTGACTCCCAACGCTCCGAGATCCTCGCCGATACTTCGGCCGCCGGGCGGCTTGTTCTGGGTGCCAGCCAGCTCGGAGAGGGCGGCGGTGTCATCGGC
>JAOTZA010000409.1 GCA_029861655.1 Acidobacteriota bacterium
TGCTCTTCCGCATCCTTTGATCTCTCGAGCTGCATCAGCACGACCCCCAGGTTGTTGTGCGCCGCGGCGCTTGGCGCCTGGCTCAGGACTCGCTCGAACGCCGCCACTGCGTCGTCGAGCCGATCCATGCGCTGGAGAGTCGTGCCGAGGGCGAAATGGGATTCGAGGTCGGTCGGGTCCAACTCGATCGCAAGCTCGAGGGTTTCGATCGCGTCCTGGTAACGGTTCTGCTGCATCAGCAGTCTTCCCAGGGCGGAATAGAGCTGTGCATCCCCTGGCCCGGAACGGAGCGACCGTTGCATGTAGTGGACTGCGTCCTCCGGGTAGCCTTCGTCCAGAAACCGCTGGGCGATCGAGGTGAGCCGCAGGCCCTCCGGGTCGGCAATCCAACGACCGGGAAAGGGCGTCGCCAGACCCCTCCTCACAGTCGGTGGGGCATCGAGGTTGCGTGCGTCCTCGAGCAGGCGCTCGATCTCGACCGGCCCGCGATAGATGGCGGCAAGACGGCTCTCGGAGTCGATGAGAAAGCTCGTCGGCACGGCGAAGGGCAGTCGTAGCGTAAACAGACGGTCGTGGAGCAGTTGAAGCTTGGCCAACAGCACCTCGTCGGCCATGCCGGCTGCGAAGGGAAAATCCAAACGGCGGCGGAAAGCTCGAGCCTGCTCAGGGCCCGTAGCCTTCTGGTCGTCGAGCCCGTCTACGCTGAGAGCCACGACGCGTAGACCTGCGTCGGCCAGCCGCGGAGCTTCGCGGGACAGCTCGGACAGTTCGTGAGCGCAGGGCAGGCACCAACTGGCCCACAGATTGACCAAGGTTGGGCTGTCGATCGCTCGCTCGAGATCGACTCGTTCGCCTTCGAAGCTCTCGTATTCGATGCGGGGAAGCGGTGGCCGGCCGGTGAGCAGCGCCCGGCGTGGTGTGCTCGGCGTGGACGGATCGAGGCGCTCGGAGCGCAATGCGAGGTCGGGCCGTGTGGCGGTCCATGGTGTAGCGCCTTCGGCTTGGATGACCGTGTACCTCTGGTTGCGCTCGAGTTCCGGGAGAGCCTCGGTGCTCCCGTCCGGCCAGGTCACCACCGCTCGACGGATCCGCCCGTCCCCGCCGAGACCGAAGTGCAACCATTTGCTGGACTGCGACAGAAAGCCCTGTCCCGCGCGCACACTCCGGACCAGTTTGCCGACCGGGTGGCCGTCGTCGCTCTCGATCAGGACCTCCACGCGGGCCCCGATGGCATCCGTGTTGCGGGTGCGGCTCCTCAGACGGAGCGCCAGGAAGCCTCGCGTGGCCGGTGTGTTGTTGCGCAGGAACCGAACTTGAGGCGCGGTGCGGTTGGCGATCCACAAGTCGAGGTCGCCGTCGTGATCCCAGTCGACGGTGGCGAGGGCGCGGCCGTCATCGGAGAAATCGAGCCCGCTAATCGCTGAAATACTGGCGAATCGAGTATCACCCGTGTTCAGAAAACTGCAGTTTCGCTCATTGCCGCTGAAGGAGCGCCCCTCCTCATGGAGCTTGAAGACGTCCTCGAAGGCTCGCGAGTAGTCCTTGACTTCGCTTGTGTCCTCGGCGGTCTGGGGTGAGCGCGACACGACCTGCCGCCAGAAGAAGCTTCACAAGTCGTCCGGGTTCTCGCCCGTGAGATAGCCGTTGGAGACCACCAGATCCTGGGTTCCGTCGTTGTTGATGTCGGCAAACACCGAGCTCCACGCCCACCGGCCCATGGTCACGGCGGCTTCGTCGCTGACCTCGGCAAAGCGACCGTCACCGAGGTTACGGAACAGCGTGTTGCCCTTGGCCAGCCGGAGCAGCATCGTCCGCACCGATTCGTCGGCCTCGCTCTGGAAGCGTGGCTGGGTGGCGATCCGGTTCCCAGCCGAAGAGAACATGTTGCCGACATAGAGGTCCATCAGACCGTCCTGGTCGTAGTCCGCCCACGCCACCGACATCCCCGAGCCTACGTCTTCGACCCCAGCCGCGGCCGCCACGTTGGTAAACCGGCCGCCGTCGTTGCGGTAGAGGCAGTTGCGCCCGAAGTCGTTGGCCACATAGAGATCCGGATCTCCGTCGTTGTCGAAATCCTCCCAGGCGGCGGCAAAGCTCCACCTGCGGTTGTCGTCGTCCATTCCCGTTTCCACGGTGGCATCGGTGAAGAGCCACTCGCCGTCGTTTCTCAACAGAAAGTTGGGAGCGCCGTTCTGGGCGTCGTGGTAGGGGATGGGTTTGGGGATATCAAGGGCCGCCTCCACTGGATCCTCGGTCAGCGGGCTGTACCGGCTCACATAGAGATCCAGATCCCCATCCCGGTCATAGTCGCTGGCGGCGAGCGAATACCCATAACGGACGGAGGTCTGCGAGGCGCGGACCTCGAAGCGGCCTTTCCCGTCATTGGCGAGCAAGAGGAGACCGGCCGTGGTACCGACCACTAGATCCTGATCGCCGTCTCCATCCAGATCAACGATGAGCGCGCTCAGAGAGCGGTCGAGCCAGTCCAGCCGTGACCACTCCGAGCGGTCACTAGCCGAGCCATCCGGATTCTGGATATAGAGACGGTTGGGGAGGCCGCCCTGTTGCAAGACGTAGAGGTCGTCCAACCCGTCGCCGTCGACATCGCCCACCGCCAGCCCAGAGTGGCC
>JAOTZA010000410.1 GCA_029861655.1 Acidobacteriota bacterium
ACTTCGCCACTTCCGTGTCGGGCCATTCGGTGATCATCAAGAAGATCGAAGTGCCCGCGATGCCGGAGGACGAGCTCGCCGAGTCGATCCAGTGGGAGGCCGAGCAGTACATCCCCTTCGACATCAACGACGTCCGACTGGACTACCTGGTGCTGTCGACACCCGAGCCCGGCCGTGAGTCGATGGAGGTCCTGCTGGTAGCGGTCAAGCGAGACAAGGTCAACGACTACGTGTCGGTGATCAGTCAGGCGGGAAAGAACCCTGCGATTGTGGATGTCGATGCCTTCGCCGTTCAAAACGCCTACGAGCTCAATTACGACATCGATCCACAGCAAGTCGTGGCGCTGGTCAATATGGGGGCCGGTGTCACCACGATCAATATTCTGTCGCGCGGGCAGAGTGTGTTCTGGCGCGATATGTCGATCGGCGGGAATCAGTTCACGGAGGCTTTGCAGCGCGAGTACAGCTTGTCCTTCGAGCAGGCCGAGCGTCTTAAACGTGGCGAGCAGGTTCCCGGCTGTTCGCCATCTGAGGCGCGGGCCATTCTCGAGGCGGTGTCCACCGAGCTTGCGGCTGAGATCCAGAAGACTTTCGATTTCTTTGCCGCAACGTCTGCGGATGACCGGGTGACGAAACTCATGCTGTCCGGCGGCTGTGCCTTGACGCCGAACTTGCGTGAAGTGCTGCAAGATCGGTTCAACGTCGCGACCGAGGTCATGGATCCGTTGCGCCGAGTTAGCTACAAGGAAAGTGACTTCGATAGCGTCTGGCTGCAGTCGGTGGCGCCGATGCTAGCGGTCGCGGTAGGACTAGCGGCGCGCAAGGTGGACGACTAGGGTTCGGCACCATGATCAAGATCAACCTACTTTCTGAGGGACGAAAACCCGTCGCCGCCAAGAAGCGAGCGTCGGGCCCGGCGTTTAGTTTCGGCGGTGTCGATGCGGGTAGCGCCGCGCTGTTAGGTGCACTGGCCATCGCCCTTCTGGTGTCACTGGGCCACAACTTCCTGTTGGGTCGCAAGATCAGCAGTACCCAAGACGAGATTGCAGTCGCGCAGGCCGAGGTCGATCGACTAGCGCCCATCATCGCGGAGGTCGAGCAATTCAAGGCCAAGAAGGCCAAGCTCGAAAACAAGGTAGACATTATTGGCCAACTCAAGGCCAACCAGCAGGGGCCGGTTCAGATCATGGACAAGATCTCCCGGGCGCTGCCAGAGCTTCTATGGCTCAATCGAATGGAGACCCAGGGGCAGACCATCACCCTGGCTGGTCAGGCGTTCAACACCAACGCGGTGGCGAATCTCCTCGAGAACCTGGACCGGGTGCCGGAGTTTCAGGAGCCCGTGTTGCAAGACACCTCCCAGGCAGGTCAGACGTACAATTTCGTAGTTCAGTTCGGTTTTGTTCAGACGCCCACAGAAGACGGGGAGGAGACGGCCGCAACGGCCGGCTAGAGGATGGCTTTCCAAACAGGACTAGAAGGCAAGCCCTGGTATTTTGGTCTGATCGCCGGCCTCGTGGTTGGCGGCATTTTGTATTTCGGTGCCCACCGGATGCTACTGAAACCAAAAAAGACGCAGATCGCCAGCCTCGAAGGCCAGGTGACGACGCTGCAGGCCAAGATTCAGGAAGGGCGAGCCGCTCAGCAGCAGCTACCGCGATTCCGAGAAGAGGTGAGGCAGCTCGAGCTCGAACTCGACAAGTTGCTGAGGATTCTGCCGGCCAGGCGAAATACACCGGAGTTGATGCGCCGTATCCGCACCCTCACCGAACAAGGCGATTTCAACCTGCTGAGTTTCAAGCCTGGTGGCTACGTGGAGCAAGAGTTCTACAGTGAGTGGCCAATTGCCATCAACCTGCAGGGGACGTACCACAATCTGGCCCAGTTTTTCGAGAAGGTAGGCCGGTTCTCTCGGATCATCAATATCGAGAGCCTGAGAGTCTCCGTGCTCTCAGCCGTCACGGGCAGCGACCACACAATTTCGGCCACCTTCAATGCCACGACTTTCGTCTACAAGGAAGACCTCGAAGAGGTAGCGACACCGTGATCAGAATTCTCATCTTCTTTCTGTTGAGTCTCTCGTTCAGTGTGCCTCAGCTCTGCGCACTGCAGGACGAAGCGGCGGCGGTTTCAGAAGCCGACGCTCAGGTAGAGACACAATCGGACGAAGACCGAGAGAACGAGACGGTCGAGACCGACGAGCTTCTAGCGGACGAGGCAATGATGTTTCTGGGCGAGGGCTATTCATACGATCCCGGGGACCGCCGTGATCCTTTCAAATCCCTTCTTATCGTTCGCGAGCGGGTTGCGATGAGGGGGCCCAGACCGGACGGGATCCCAGGTTTGTTGATCGACGAAATTGATTTGAACGGAATCTTTGTTACCGGAGACGGGCCGGTCGCCCAGGTGCGATCGACCGAAGCAGACAAGAGTTATCTGCTTCGGGAGGGCGATCAGTTATACGACGGCGATGTTGTGAACATCACAGTCAATGAGCTAGTTTTCAAGCAAATTGTGGACGACCCGACGGCCGTAAAGCCGTTTCGTGAGGTGGTCAAGAAGCTCACCCCGTAGCTTTGCGACAGGAGGCGAAAGCCATGGTTAGTCACGTCAACGGAAATGGAAAAGC
>JAOTZA010000112.1 GCA_029861655.1 Acidobacteriota bacterium
ACGCTGCCGGACCCCGAGATCCTGACCCGAGCGCACGTAGCGGTGCCGCTCGCCGATGTGGCTCCGGAGATGCGCCACCCGGTGGACGGGAGGCGGCTCGGTGAGATCGGCGCGGCCTTGGACGACTCTGACGCGGTACGTCCGGCCCCTGACGCCGAGGCCCTGCGAGTCGCCTGTCCGCATGTGGGGCTGCGACGCGAACGGAGTCGGGGAGCGACAGGGGAAGGTAGATGAAGCGTTTTTGGACCGTCCTGGCCGTGATCGCCCTGCTGGTGACAACAGTCTGCATATCGAGGCCATTGCACGCCGCGGAGGCCTCTCCCGTTCTGGCGGCGATGAGCGCCGAGTTGGAGCGCTCGCTCCGGATTCTCGAAGGAGAGGAGAATCCGCCCTACTTTCTGAGCTACGAGATCGCCGAGATTCACTCCGTATCGATGGCGGCATCCTTCGGCAAGACGGTGAGACGGATCAACGAACGCCGCCGGCATCTCGATATCGATGTTCGGGTGGGGAGCTACGAGCTCGATAATCGTCATCCGCGACGAGGTGAGCTACGCGAGCGTGGGTTCTCTCAGCTGTTCACCGAGATCTATGTGCCCCTGGATGATGATCCGGATGCGATCCGGAGCGTGCTCTGGTGGCACACCGACAAGAAGTACAAGCAAGCGGTCGAAGATCTGACCGCGGTCCGAACCAACGTCCAGGTCCAGGTGGAGGAAAGCGATCCGTCGCCCGATTTCTCGCCCGCCGAGCCGATCGAGTACATCGACGAACCGGCCGCCTTGTCACTCGACGTAGAAGCCTGGTCGGAGAAGCTCGAGAGGTTTTCGGCACCGTTTGCCGATCACGGCACGATCTATCGGGCGGATGCCTCGCTCACGGCGCAGGCTCGAACCCGCTGGCTCAGCAACAGCGACGGCTCGCGTCTCCAAACAACCCGCGTCGCCTACCGGCTCGACCTGTCGGCCATGACCAAGGCCGAGGACGGCATGGAGCTACCCCGTCACGAGACGTTTTTTGCGTACACGCCCGACGGCCTGCCGGGTGACGAAGCGATCGAGACTAGCGTCGAGAAGATGATCGCGGATCTGCTGGCTCTGCGCGAGGCTCCGGTGGTCGATCCCTACACCGGCCCCGCGGTGCTCTCCGGTCGTGCTTCGGGGGTGTTTTTTCACGAGGTTTTCGGGCACCGAATCGAGGGGCACCGGCAGAAGAACGAAGAAGAGGGGCAGACTTTCAAGAAACAGGTCGGCCGGCGGATACTACCGTCCAGTTTCGACGTGATCTTCGACCCGACACGGAAGGCACAAGGCGAAACCGAGCTTGCCGGGCACTATCGATTCGACAACGAAGGAGTCAGGGCGCAGCGCGTCGCGGTCGTGGAGGACGGAGTCTTCCAGGGTTTTCTGATGTCGCGCTCGCCGATCGAGGGGGAGGCCGCTTCCAACGGTCACGGGCGCCGGCAGCCGGGCTTCGAAGCGGTGTCGCGGCAATCGAACCTGATCGTTCAGGTGACCGAGCCGCAAACCGCCGCCGAGCTGGAGGCGGAGTTTCTCCGCCGTCTCGAAGAAGCCGGCAAGCCCTGGGGACTCTTCTTCGAAGACATCCAGGGCGGATTCACCCTGACCGGCCGCACGATCCCCAACACCTTCAACGTCATTCCGGTGATGGTCTACCGTGTCTTTGTCGATGGCCGTCGCGAACTGGTGCGGGGTGTGGACCTCATCGGGACGCCGCTCACCGCGTTTAGCGCCGTTGTGGGCGGCGCCGACCGGGCCGAGGTCTTCAACGGCATGTGCGGAGCCGAGTCGGGGAGAGTTCCGGTCTCGGCTGTGTCGCCGGCGATCTTGATTTCCCGGGTCGAGGTGCAGAAAAAGGACAAGTCGCAAGACCGGCTTCCGATTCTCCCGGCTCCGCCCCTCGCGCCGGGCGCGGCAGCTCCGATGCCGCCGAGCGTCGAAGGGAAGCAGGCCCCGTGATCAGGCGACAGACGGCGATCGCTGCCGGGGCGATCCTGTTCGTCCTTGCGCCAGGGCTCTTGCCAGCGGACACCCTGTCGCAGGCGCTCGAGGACGAGCTGGCGCGATCACTCGAGGAGCTGGCTCTCGAAGGGCAGCCGACTCCGTACTTTGTGGCGTACCGGGTCGAGGATCTCCGGACAACCGAGATGTCGGCGGTGTTTGGCGGCTTACTCGAGACCGATGTCAACCGCGGCCGCTTTCTGAACGTGGAAGTTCGTGTGGGCAGCCCAGAGTTCGACAATACGAACTTCTTCACCTTTCCCACCGGTTCCTCCGGTCTGGCGAGAAGCTTCAACGGCTGGGCCGCGCTTCCCTTCGACGACGACTATCGCGAGATCCGTAGACAGGCCTGGCTGCTTGCCGACGGCGCCTACAAGACGGCGCTCGGACACCTTTCGCGCAAGAATGCGGTCCTTCAGAACCGGAGTCTCGACACCTCGTTGACCGACTTCGCCCAGCAGAAGCCTTCGGTCTTTGGCTCCGAGGACGAGCCCGTGGCATTCGACGATGTCGATAACCTCGTTGTGGCCGCCGCCGAAGCGCTGGTGCGAGATCTATCGGTGCTGTTTCGCGGCCAGCCGACGATTCAGTCGTCGGAGGTCCTTTTGCGCTCGACCTCTTCGCGCTCTCGCTATCTCAATACCGAGGGCTCGAGAGCGTCCACCGCGGCGACCCTCGTCGAGATCCGGGTGCGGGCCGAGACCCGAGCCGCCGACGGTCGTCGCCTGGCGGATGCCTTGAGTTTCATGGGGCGAAGTCTGGACGAGTTGCCGGATCGCGAAGAGATGTCCGGGGCCGTGGAAGCGATGGTGCAACGTCTCTCGATCGCGACAGGTGCGGAGCTTATCGAACGCTACAACGGGCCGGTTCTTTTCGAGGGGCAGGCGGCGGCGGAGCTCTTTCTGCAGTCGTTTGCGCCGCGGTTGGCTAGTTTTCGCGCGCCCGTTGCCGAGGATCCACGCCTCGAGGAGAACCTGAGGCAGTTGGGCGGTGGTTTCGACGACCGGCTGGGAGGCCGCGTGATGCCGCGTTTCTGCCGGCTGGTCGACGACCCCACCCTTACCGAATACGAGGGGCACTTCCTCCTCGGTGGCTTTGCCGTCGATCGCGATGGCGTGCCCGCTCGCCCCAAGAATCTCGTCGAGAAAGGGATTCTCAAGGCGCTTCTTTCGGATCGCAACCCGTCGCTAGGCGCCGGCGAGAGCACCGGCAACCGGCGCGGTGTAGGTACGGCGCCGGGCAACCTGGTGCTTTCGGCGCCGGGCGGTTTGAGCTCGCAGGAGCTCGAAAACGAATTGCTGACGCTGGCGGAGGAGCGCGACCTCGAGTTCGGTGTCGTCGTCCGCCGGATCGCCAACCCGATGGTCGTGGCGGCGCCGGAGGGGGGAAGAGCGAGGCGTAGTGTGAGGGCGGGTGAAGGATCGGTTGGCGATGTCGTCGAGGCCTTCCGTGTCTACCGAGACGGGCGGCGAGAACCGTTGCGAAACATCGAGGTCTTTGGCTTGGGGCCAACGAGCTTCAAGGATGTTGTCGCGGTTTCGACGGACTCGACGGCGTACAACGCGCCTCTGGCACCGACGCGCCAGTTGAAGAGCGGTACGACGGGCCTCGCCCCCGAAGCGATCTCGGTCGTTCTTCCGTCGCTTCTTTTCGAAGAAGTGATCCTCAAGACCCGCGAAGGTCCGGTGCCAAAGCCTCCAGTGGCATCGCACCCCTTCTTCGCCGGGCAGCTGGAGTCCGCCGGCGACTCCGGGAGCGCATGGTAAAGTCCGCCGAACTCGTTCGTCCCACCCGGCCGACCCGATTGGCAGGGTTCATCTCACTCGAATCGGAGCTTGCACTATCTTGAGTTGGATTGAGAAGATCTCCCAAACCGTCTCTGAGGCCGTAACCGGGTTTCTTGGCCCGATCGCCAATTTTCTCGAGGGCTATGTATGGGACTGGCCGCCCCAGGCGCCGCTGCTGGCGATCGTGCTTCTCGGCACCGGTCTTTTTGTCACTCTGAGACTCGGTTTTGTGCAGGTCCGCGGCTTTCGGCATGCGGTGGCCATCGCCAGCGGTAGGTACGACGACCCGGAAGACGAGGGCGACCTCAAGCACTATCAGGCACTGACCACGGCACTCTCGGCGACGGTTGGTATCGGCAACATCGCTGGTGTGGCGATCGCTATTCGCTTGGGTGGCCCGGGCGCATTGTTCTGGATGTGGGTAACCGCTTTCTTCGGCATGGCGCTCAAATACGTGGAGTGCACGCTGGCCTTGCGCTATCGATCGGTTCACGAGGACGGCTCGGTGTCGGGCGGGCCGATGTACTACATCGAGCTGGGTCTGGGGAAGAGCTGGAAGTGGATGGCGGTGGCGTTTGCGAGCTTTGCGGTCATCTGCTCGTTCGGTTCCGGCAACATGAACCAGTCCAACACCATGGCCGACGCCATGCATGCGCACTTCGGGATCCACCCGATCTGGACGGCGCTTGTTGGCGCGATCCTGGTCGGGATGGTCATCATCGGGGGTATCCGTCGGATCGGCAAGGTCACGGCGGTGCTGGCGCCGTCGATGGCGCTGCTCTATGTCGGCGGCGCCCTGGTCGTGATGGCGATGAATATCAGCCAACTGCCCCAGATCTTCGGCTTGATCATCAGCCAGGCCTTTGCGCCCACCTCCCTGGTCGGTGGCGCGGCGGGCTCCTTCTTGATGACGCTGATGTGGGGAGTACGGCGTGGGCTTTTCTCGAACGAGGCGGGGCAGGGCAGCGCACCCATCGCGCACGCGACAGCCAAGACCACCGAGCCGGTGCGCGAAGGCCTGGTGGCCTCTCTCGGACCGTTTATCGACACCCTCGTGATCTGCTCGATGACCGGCTTTGTGATTCTGGTGAGCGGAGCCTACAAAGACAAGCTCGACCAGCGGATGGGGCTCGGCGAGGTGACCGCAGTCGTCGGTCAGGCACCCACCGACGCCGATCTCGGAAGGCTGTGGAGTGAGCGTGAGGCGCAGGGCGAAGGCCTCGGGACCTTCGATGTCCTCGACGGTCGGCCCCAGGGCGGTGGGTTCGTGACTCTGAACGCGGTGATCGAAGAGCCGCGGATCCTCGATACCGACGGCCGGCCGTGGAGCGGTAGCCTTTCGGTGGCCTCGGACGGCTCTCTCGCCGTGGTCGGGTCGGGCGGCGCTGCTCTCGACAGCCTGGCGCTCGAAGGCAAAGCGCTTCTCACCGGCGCACCGATGACCGCACATGGATTCTCGAAGGCCCTGCCGGGAACCGGCGGTGATCTGATCGTCACCCTGGCGGTGCTGCTTTTCGCCATCTCGACGGCGATCTCATGGTCCTACTATGGAGATCGGGCGACCGAGTATCTGGTGGGGCCACGCTGGGTGCCCGTCTACCGCTGGGTCTATGTGGGATTCTTTTTTCTTGGCGCGATCCTGCCGCTATCAGCGGTATGGACCTTTGGCGACGTGGCGCTGGGATTGATGTCCTTCCCCAACCTCCTGGCGCTCATCATGCTCTCGGGTGCGACGGCGGCCATGAGCCGCGAGTACTTCTCGCGCGAGCACAAGCCGTTCAAATAAATGCGGTGACAGGAAAGTATCCTGTCACCGTTCCCAGAATCCTGTCACCGTTCCCCCTTTAAGTAGCCTGTCACCGCATTTATCTATTGGGCGCGCGGGCGGCTGCGTCTCGGTCTGCGCGCCGGGGTACGACGCGTCTCGCTCGCTTCGATCCGGGCCAGATCTTCTTCGCCGGCCACCATGAGCGGCACGAGCGCCTCTTTCCATGCCTCCTCGACGCGGTTCACAAAGACGATGTCGAGCGCCTTGCAGACATCTTCGGGAACCTTGCCGATGTCCTTGCGGTTGCCGATCGGAAGCAGGACCTTGCGAATACGGGCTCGGTGGGCCGCCAGCAGCTTTTCCTTGACACCGCCTACCGAAAGGATCTTGCCGCGCAGGGTGATCTCGCCGGTCATCGCTACATCGTGACGCACCGGGCGGTTCGAGAGCAGCGAGGCCAGACAGGTTGCGGCGGCGATACCCGCCGACGGACCGTCTTTGCGGATGGCCCCCGCAGGGAAATGGATATGGATATTGCTGTTGCGGATCGTTTCGGGTTGGATCTCGAGGTTGCGGGCGTGGGAGCGAACGTAGGAGTATGCGGCGCGCACCGATTCACGCATGACATCGCCCAGCTGGCCGGTGACCTCGACGTTGCCGTCGCCTTCCATGCGGCTAGCTTCGATAAAGAGAATCGCGCCCCCGGCGCCGGTCCAGGCGAGCCCCGTGGCCACCCCGACCTCGGGCCGGCGCGCCGCGAATTCCTGTTCGTAGCGGACGGGGCCGAGGTAGGTTTGGAGTTGGCGCACGGTCACCCGTGTCGCGGCGCTCGCCTTTGTTCCCTGGGTTGCCCGCCGCCGGGTCACCTTGCGGCAAATCGCCGCCAGCCGGCGCTCGAGTTCGCGCATACCCGGCTCCGAGGTATAGCCCCGCACGGTTTTGACGAGCGCCGAGCGGGTCAGTTGCAGGCTCTTTGGCGCCAGCCCGTGTGAGTCGAGGAGCTTTGGCAACAGAAACCGGCGCGCGATCTGGACTTTCTCTTCTTCGGTGTAGCCGGCGATCTCCAGCACCTCGAGGCGGTCGCGAAGCGGCCCCGGCACATCATCGAGAAAATTCGCCGTGGTGATAAACAACGTATCGGAGAGATCGAACGGCACCCCGAGATAGCGATCCATAAAGGTCCGGTTCTGTTCCGGGTCGAGAACTTCCAGCAGCGCCGCCGCAGGGTCGCCGCGGCCGGAGTTCCCCATCTTGTCGATCTCGTCGAGCAGGAAGACCGGGTTGCGCGATGCCGCCTGGTCATAGCTCGAGACGATCTTTCCCGGCATCGCCCCGACATAGGTCTTGCGGTGGCCGCGAATCTCGCTTTCGTCCGAAACCCCACCCAGGCTGATGCGCACAAACTTGCGCCCCAGGGCGTCGGCGATCGAGCGTGCGATCGATGTCTTGCCCGTCCCGGGCGGGCCGGCCAGGCAAAGGATGGGCCCGGCGATCCGGCCTTTGAGCTTGACGACCGAAAGGTATTCGAGAAGCCGCTCCTTGATCTCGTCCAGACCGTAGTGATCGCGGTGCAACACACGCGCGACCTTTCTGAGGTCGAGCACATCCTCGGTCGATTCCCACCAGGGCAACCCAAACACGGTGTCTAGGTAGTTGCTCTGCACCGGGTACTCGGCCGACTGCTCGGACATCATCGCCAGCCGTTCACACTCGCGCTGTAGGGCCCGCTTCGCCTCCTCGGCGAGCGGCAGATCTTCGATCATTGCCAAATACTCTTCGGCTTCGCGCTGAGTTCCCGTCGTCTCGCCGAGAGTGTCCTGGATGACCTTCAACTGTTCGCGCAGAAAGATTTCTCGCTGGCGGTCCTCGAGCTGCGTTGAAGCTTTCTTCGAGAGGTCGCGCTCGATTGTCATCCGAGCGAACTCCCGGTCGGTGATCTCGAGTAGCTGGCGCAGCCGCTCAACCGCGTCGGCTGTGCCGATCAGCTGACGCTTGTCGTCGAGCGGGATATTGAGGAAAGAAGCCATCAGGTCGGCAAAAAAGTCCGCACCGGTTTCGGTGTTCATGCGTAAGACCTCGACGGTCTCGTCGCTATAGCGCTTGTCGACGCTGGCCAGCCGCTCGTAAGCAGCCAGGGCCTTGCTCATCCAACCCTTGCTCTCCCGGGTCGCGACGTTGCGGCTGTTGAGGACCTCGACTCTTCCGGTGAGAAACGGGTCGGTTCCGGTGAGCTCGGTTAGCTCGATCCGGGCCAGTCCATGACATAGCAGTTGCCGCCGGGACTTGCCCAGTTTGAGCGTCTGGACCACTTTGGCGGCGACTCCGATCGCCAGCAGATCGCTCTTTTTCGAAACCGTCTCCGAGGGTGTGACCTGAAAAAACAGACCGATGACGTCGTCTTCCTCCTCCACGGCGTCGATCAGCTCGAGGCTGCGTTCGTCGGCCACCTGAAGCGCCGCCACGCCGCCAGGGAAGACCACCGTCGAGCGGAGCGGGTGGAGAGGAAGCTTGTCCGGGATCGGAATGTCGCTCAAATGCGAGCGCGAGTGCGGCAAGTGCTTCCTTTCTTGAGTTGCCCGTCGGAGAAACTGCTCTCTGGGGATTCTGTCATAGCGCCTCCTGGTGTATCTTTTGCTTGCTTCGGCCCCCGGCGCCTATGACCGACTCCACAAACAAGGACAACGATCGTTCGTCGCAGCGGCGCCCGCGTGAGACGCGAGGGCGGCGCGACATGCTCGATCTCCCCCTGCGCCAGAAACACCCGGGCAATAAACCGGGCGCCGAAGAGCGGGATGAGTCGGCGACCCCTCCGGGCGAGGCCGGAGCGCCAGGGCGGCACCCTCGAGAGTCGTCGGCGGAGGATCGGGTTTCCGGCTCGGGGGCATTGCCCGGTAGGGTTTCCGGCTCGGGGGTCTCGCCTGGGCCTGCCTCCGCTTCCCGGACGCCGCCACCGGGGCCTACCGCAGGTGGCGGATCTCAACGCCCCGGGCTTCACACGCCGAGAGCTCGTCACCGCCAAAAGCGCCGCAGGTGGCCGCTGATCTTGCTCCTGCTTCTGGCGATCGCGGCCCTTCTCTGGTGGCTGCTGCCGGCTCCGGCACGGATCGAGGCTTCCAGCACGTCTCTCGAATTCGATCTCACCCGAGTGAACAGCGCGAGCGAGCCGCGCCAGGCCGTGCTGACCAACATCGGCGAGCGTGCCCTGGAAGTCAAAGAGCTGCGGTTCCTGGGGGAGGGCGGCGAGCACTATCAGCTCGACGGCTCGGGCTGTGTCGGCAGCAGGGTCGCGGCGGGTGAGACCTGCAGTGTCGGCGTGACGTTTCGTCCACTTTCTCGTGGGCACCTCCCGGCGACCCTCGAAGTGGTGGCCAACGCACGCAACAGTCCCTTCTCGCTGGCCCTTGACGGAACGGCGGTCGCACCGCGGGTGGGTCTGGCTCCCGAGCGCCTGGATTTTGGGACCACGGCAGTCGACGGCGAGGTCGTCACCCAAACCCTGACGATCTCGAACGTGGGGGAGTTGCCGCTCGAGCTGGGCCGCGTCAAGATCGAGGGGCCCAACGCCCGCGAATTCGAGCGAAAGAGTCGGTGTCCCTCGACGGTCCTCGCTCCGGGAGACGCCTGCTCGTTTCCTTTGACGTTTGCGCCTGCGGTGGCCGGTGAGCGCACGGCCGAGCTGGTCGTCCAGAACGACTCACCCGAAGGTGAGGCGCGGATTCCGCTCTTGGGCGTCGGTCTCTGGGAGGGGCCGGTGCTCGCGGTCGATCCCGAGGGAGTGGATTTCGGCGAGCAGCGTGTGGGTTCGCGGAGCCCCGCCCAGGTGGTGCGCTTTCGCAACCCGACTCCCGGGCCCATCACCGTCCATGACGTGGTGCTCAAGGGTGACTCCGCGTTCTCGGTCGATGGCGGAACCTGCCTCGACACCCGGCTCGATCCGGGCGAGGGTTGTCGTCTCGAAGTCGTCTTTGCTCCGGTCGAGGAGAAGCGTCGGCGGGGTGAGCTCCAAGTGCGCGCCCGCGAGAGCGAGGAAGCCGTCCAGGTCTCCTTGCGCGGTCTGGGGGTACAGCCTCGGCTTGCCGTCGAATCAGAATCGCTCTCCTTCGGCTCGACCCGTACGGGACTGGAAAGCGCCACCCGGGCCGCGGTTTTTCTGAACTCCGGAACCGGCACCTTGCGGCTCCGCGACGTCGAGGTTTCAGGAACCAGGTCGGAGTCGTTTCGGGTGCGCAAGGACGAGTGCTCCAAGAA
>JAOTZA010000113.1 GCA_029861655.1 Acidobacteriota bacterium
GATGGTCTCGACCGATGTTGGCTTTAGGTGGATTCGGCCGACACGGAGGTCGGCCGCTACGCGAAGAATGGTGGTGCCTTGGCCGGCGGTGCGACCACCGAGGATGTAGCGGTCGAGCCATCGCCGATGGTCTCGACCGATGTTGGCTTTGGGTGGATTCGGCCGACACGGAGGTCGGCCGCTACGTTGAAAGATGGTGGAGGCGGTGGGAGTCGAACCCACGTCCGAAGAACTCGTCCCGCAGGCGTCTACGTGAGTAGCTTCTGTTCGAAAGTCTCGCCCGGTGCGGTGTGGACAAAAGCAAACCGATGCACCAAGCCAGCCTCAGAAAGTATCCGGGTGCGACCCCGAGGCCTGCCGCACCCATTGATCCGCATTAGTGTCGCCCCGACCGACGCGGCGAATCACGCCCCGGCCGGCACGTGGCCGCTAGTTAAGCAGCCAGAGCCAAGTTATCGTTGGCACATATAGGGTTCCGTTTTAACGAGCGGAAACTCGACACGCAACCTGCGAACCGCGTTGTTCCCCGTCGAAGCCGGTGCGCCCCCATTCTCAAGAAGAGACTCAAAGAACCGTCTCTATTCTAACAAGCCGGCCGAACGATTGATTCCGACTCCGCGGTCCGAACCTTCGTACCGGACCTGCGGTCATCATTCTTGCGAGGAGCCTATGGCTCGATGGCCCGGGGTGGCTCGACGGATTGCTCGTCGGTGGAATTCTCGAGCTCGAACACGTCTCCCTCGACCGGCGGCCGGAGGATCTCAAGAAACTCCTCGGGACCGGCGGTGCGCAGCCGCGAGACGACGAGTAGCCAGGCCGCCAGGGCCACGACGGCGGCGACTGGAGCCAGCTTGAGA
This sequence comes from Acidobacteriota bacterium, assembly GCA_029861655.1. GTDB lineage: Bacteria > Acidobacteriota > Thermoanaerobaculia > Multivoradales > JAHEKO01 > JAOTZA01. Next base: position 858 of record JAOTZA010000113.1, read on the forward strand.
AGCGGGGGCCAGAAGGGCCACAGGGCCACGACCAATCCCCCCGCAGCTCCAAAGAGAAGCAGCATGAACGCCGAAGCATTGAGGGTGTAGTCGGTTTTCTCCTCGAACAGGACAACACGGGTTCCGTCGTCTGCGGGCTCGGTCGAGAGCCGCGCGTCGACCACGCCGCGTCGTATGCCGGCGGTGACCGGAATTCTCAACCGACCGCCGGTTCCGTGCCGGGTCCACTCGGCGCCCCAGAGCTCGGCGGCATCGGAGACCGCGGCGAGTGTTTCCTCCGGGCCGAACGGCAGATCGATCCGGTGCTCGCGCAACCTAGGCGGCCTGATGGACGAGCAGCTTGTCGAAGAACTCCTCGACCGCCTCGAGAAACGTCTCGACATCGGGGAGCTCGTTGATTCGGCGCCGGAGCTTGGCGCCGTGGGGCAAACCGTGGGTGTACCAGCCGGTGAATTTGCGCAGCTTGTGAAGAGCGAAGCGAGACGGCTCGCGCTCGGCGACCATTCGGAAGTGGGTCAAGATCAGATCGCGGCGGTCTTCGATCGTGGGCTCGGGCACCAGCGCGGCCGAATCTCCTCCGGAGTCTGCTCGGGACAGCCGAGCGGCAATTTGGGAGAACAGCCACGGATTGCGGGTGGCGCCCCGTCCGATCATCACCCCGTCGCAGCCGGTCTCGGCCATCATCCGCAGCGCGTCCTCGGCCGAGCGCACATCGCCGTTTCCCAGCACCGGGATCGACAGAGTCTCTTTGAGGCGGGCCACCTCGGTCCAGTCGGCTCGACCGGAGAACATCTGCTTGGCGGTTCGCGGGTGCATGGCGACGGCGTCGACGCCATTGGCTTCACAAATGCGGCCGAGCTCGAGAAAACACTTTTCGTTCTCTCGAACACCCGACCGAAACTTGACCGTGAGGGGGATCGAGAGAGCTTTGCGAACCTCGCGGATCATCCGCTCGGCGAGACCCAGGTCTGCCATGAGCGCTGCGCCGGCACAGCCTTTTAGAACCTTGTTGGCCGGGCAACCCATGTTGATGTCACAGATGTCGGGTCCCAGGCTCTCGACGATCCGTGCCGCTTCGACCATGGTGTCCACATCCGAGCCATAGATCTGGATCGACAGAGGCCGCTCTTCCTCCGAGAAATGCATCAGTTCGAGCACTTTCCGGTGGCCACCGACCAGAGCCTTGGAGGAAATGAACTCCATCGTCACGACGCCCACACCGCCGATTCGGCGGATCAGAAGCCGGAAATCTCTATCGGTGACCCCTGCCATGGGGGCCAAGACGAGAGGTGGATCGACGGTGACGGGGCCGATCTTCAACATCGGCGGCATTTTACGAGATGCCGTCGCCGCCTAGGGCAATGCCGCCAGAAAGGCGTTCATTCCCGCAGGTGCCGGAGGTCTGGCATCGCCGAACAGAAGCTCGTCCGGCCACACCCGGGAACCGTAATAGCCGGTGTTCCAGGAGTGGTCGGCTGCCAGTCGAGCGCCTTCGATCGAGATGCCGGCGAACACGCCGCGCGACTTGGCATAGGAGAAGATTTCGGCCTTGAGCCGAGCGTCGGTGCCGATCTCGGCGGTCCTGCCAAGGGGGCCCGCGGCGACGGATGCGTTGCCACCCAGCACGAGCTTGCTCGTGAGCAGAGAACGCACACCGCGATCGGTGAGAAAGAAGAGCACCAGATCGGTCGACTCCCCGCCGATCTGAAACCCAAAGCTGCCGCCGGAGAGCTTGACAAAGACGATCGGGCTCCAGCCCTCTTCCTGACGACAGGTCATGACGCCGCGGCCGCGCTTGCCGCCCCACACAAAGGCCCCCTTGATGACGCTGGGGATGACCGCGATACAGCGCGCCTCCGAGAGGAGCTTGGCCGGAATGTTCTTCTCCGGCAGGTCCACCAACTCACGATAGACCTCGAGGGCGGTTCTTACTTTGCGCTGATTGCGGTCTTCCTGTGCCTGGAGCGGCCACAGAGTGGCGCCTAGAACGATGAGTGTGCAAAGAAACGTGGGAAGAACTCTTCTTGCGGGCGGGCTTGGTTTCATTGATTGCCTCCTCGAGCGCAGATGCCGACGACTATTCTAGAGACGATTCCAGACTTGCAAGAAACGAGCCCCGGGTATCATTTCGCCGTGGCAGAGCCCGCCGTAGGCCGTAGACGCCGGCAGACCCGGAGACAGGTCGTCTCGTTTCCCCTGGCCGCGCTCTTCCTGCTCCTGTCGATAGAGACCGCGAGTGCGATCTCGCCGCCCACGCTGGTTGCCGCTGTCCCCGAAACCGAACGTCTGTATCTGTCTGGGACCGGACGTGACGACACGGTGGAATGGGAGTTCTCGATCGACCGAGGCCGCCGCAGCGGGGATTGGACAACGATTGCCGTGCCATCGCAGTGGGAGCTCCAGGGGTTTGGCGAGTACGGATACGGACGCCATGACGAGGTAAAAGCGGAGGTGGGTTCCTACCGCTATCGTTTCGAGGGGCCCTCCGAGTGGAGCTCGCGTCGAGTGCGGCTGGTCTTCGAGGGTGCGATGACCGACACCGAGGTGCGCATCAACGGCGAAAGCGCCGGGCCGGTTCACCAGGGCGGGTTTACTCGCTTCGGCTATGACGTCACCGATCTCCTCTTCCTTGGGCGGTCGAATCTTCTCGAGGTGACGGTCTCCGAGGCTTCAGCCGATGACTCGGTGAATGCGGCGGAGCGCGAGGCGGACTATTGGGTCTTTGGCGGTCTCTATCGCCCGGTCTATCTGGAGGCCTACCCGGAGGAGTCGATCGAACACGTGGCAATCGATGCCCGTCACGATGGCCGGGTGCGAGTCGTGGTCGAGACAGTGGCGCAACCCGGCGCGAGCGTCGAGGCGGTTGTCCGGACTCTCGGCGGAAAAACCGTTGGTGTACCGCTTCGAGCTGATCTTCTGGCCGGCAATCGAGTCGACACGGGTCAGGTGGAATTGAAGGGCGAATTCACCGGCGTATCCTCCTGGAGCGCGGAACATCCGAATCTCTACCGGCTCGAGGTGGTGCTGCGAAGAGGAGAAGAGGTGTTGCACTCGTGGCGAGAGCGTTTTGGCTTTCGCACCATCGAGATCCGCGCTGGAGACGGCATCTTTGTCAATGATCGGCGAATTCTCCTCAAAGGAATCAACCGGCACTCTTTCTGGCCCGATTCGGGTCGCACGCTCGATCGCGAAATCAACCGTAGCGACGCCGAGCTGATCAAGGACCTGAATGCAAATGCGGTGCGCACATCGCACTACCCCCCGGATATCGAGTTTCTGGAAGCGGCGGATGAGCTAGGTCTCTACGTCATCGATGAGCTTCCGGGTTGGCACGACGCTTACCGAACCGGGGTGGGTCGCCGGCTGGTGAGAGAAATGGTGCGACGAGACGTCAACCATCCTTCGATCATTCTGTGGGCCAACGGCAACGAGGGAGGGTGGAATCGATCGCTCGACACCGAGTTCGCACGCCACGACACCCAGGATCGATGGGTGATCCAGCCGCAGGAGCTTTTTTCGGGGATTGACACGGAGCACTACCCGAACTGGGACGAACTCACCGACCTTCTCGCGGACTCGACCCTCTGGAAGCAGTTTCTGGGCACCTTCGGGCGGTTGCCGCTCGTTCTGCCGACCGAGATGCTCCATGGGCTTTACGACGGCGGGTTGGGTGCGGGGCTCGAAGACTATTGGCGGCTGATCCGGTCCTCGCCTCGCGGTGCCGGAGGTTTTCTGTGGGCGTTTCTGGACGAAGGTGTCGTGCGCACCGATCGAGGCGGCGAGATCGACACCCATGGCAACTATGCGCCCGACGGTCTGGTCGGTCCTTACCGCGACAAGGAAGCGAGTTTCTTCGCTGTTCGCGAGCTGTGGTCGCCGGTGGTTTTTTCCGACGTCATGCGGAGCGATGCCTTCACCAAAGGAGTCGAGGTCGAGAACCGATTTACCGAGACCGATCTCGCCGAGTGCACCTTTCTCCGGGAGTGGCTCCGGCTACCGGGACCGCTCGACCGGGGCGACATCGAGGTCGTGTCGCGTACGCGAGACCGAGGTCCGCGTCTGGCGCCGGGTGAGAAGGACGTGCTCGATCTGGGCGAGATCGATTCGGAAGGTGACGCGTTACGTCTAACGGTGTTCGACCCGACGGGTCGCGAGGTATTGACCCGCGTCTTCCGGGTCCGATCCGCGGCGGCGCTGAGAGAGCGCTGGTTTCTCGGTCGCTTGCAGCCGCGTGGAGCCCCCGGGCAAGAGGAAGTCGAGCGCCAGAAGCTGCTCGAGCTGAGAGAAACGCGTGGGCTGCGAGACTTTGTCCGCTCCGACTATTCGGGCTGGTCGACTCTCGAGCTCGAGCCGGAGCCCAACTATTCGGGACCCTACCAGGGGATGGTGCTGGGATTCGGGGCGACCGAGCCGGAAGGGGTCGCAGTGGTCGAGTGGTTGGGCGCGGGGCCGGGCACCGTGTGGGCCAATCGGCGAACCGGGACGACGCTCGGGCTCTGGCGCCAGTCCGCCGCCGAGCGGTCCGCCGGAGGTCACCAAGGCTTTTACGCGAATGCCCTGTGGATGAAGGTCATCGGTCGCCGATGGACGGTCACCATTTTGCCGTTGGGTGGAGAGAGCCCGGAAGACGATCTTTTTGTCGGAGTGCCCTCTTCCTCCTTCCCTGCGGACGCGCTTCACGCGAGCTCCGAGGTGCCACCACCAGGGACGTTTTCGTTTCTTCTTTCCATTCCCCCCATCGGGACTAAATTCCATCCGCCCCAACAGCTAGGGCCCCAGGGCCAGCCGCGAGTCGGGGCGGCCCACCGCTCTTCTTCGTTGTGGTTCCTGATAGAGCCGACGGCTTCGAGTCCCTGACCGCAATCGTTGACCAACGAGGTCAGTATGATGGGGTCGTGGCCTGGTACAAGGACTGGTTCGGCGAGAAGTACCTGGCGCTCTATGCTCACCGTGATGCCGAGGAGGCCGAGCGCCATGTGAACTTTGTCGAGAGGGTCTTTGCTGCCGACGTTGCCCCCAAGACGCCGCGTGCGGTGTTGGATCTGGCGTCCGGCGCCGGTCGACACACCGAGGCTCTCCGCCGGCGCGGCTACCGAGCCCTGGGTATCGATCTGTCGTTGACCCTCCTGGCGCAGGTGCCCGGGTTACCGCGGGTGGCCGGTGACATGCGCTACTTGCCGTTCGCCTCGGAGAGCTTTGATTGGGTGCTCAATTTCTTTACCTCTTTTGGTTACTTCGAAGGCGAGCGCGAGAACTTCGAGGTGCTCGAAGAGATCAATCGCCTGCTAGCCCCCGATGGCGGTTTTCTGATCGATCTCTTCAACCGCGAGAAGGTGATATCGGAACTAGTGGCCGAAGAGACCCAGGAGCGCGATGGGACCGAGATTGAGATCGAGCGCTGGTACGATGCCGACGCGCAGCGGGTCAACAAGAGGATCCGTCTTGTCGAAGGGGACAAGAGCGAGACCCATGTCGAGAGCGTGCGCGCCTACCGCAAGGAGGAGGTCACGATCGGGCTGCAATGGGCGGGACTCGAAGTCAGCGGTGTTTACGGTAGCTTCGACGGAGAATCCTTTCGACATGACAGTCAACGACTCATCGTCGTCGGTCGCAAGCCCGGCTGAGAACCGCAGTCTCGACCTGCTCGAGAACGGTCTCCTACCGCCGTTGCCGGCTGCCTTTCTTGCTGGCCGCGATCTGGATCTGCTGGGGCCGCTGCGATTCGTATCACCGCGGGAACCCGACCCTTTGAGCAGCGCCTCGCCGGCGGTCGATCGCTCCGCACTCGCCCAAGCCCTTGCCGTGGCCAACGCTTCCTACGGGCACCCGGGGGCAGAGCGACTGGCGGGCCGTTTGGCCGACCCCGAAACCCGGGTCATCGTCACCGGCCAGCAGCCCGGACTTTTCGGCGGACCGCTCTATACCCTGACCAAGGCGGTCGCAGCGGCTCAGTGGGTGCGGAGGATACAGGCTTCCGGGCTTGCTGCAGTGGCGGTTTTCTGGGTGGCGACCGAGGACCACGATTATCGCGAGGTCTCGCGGTTGTCCTTCCCGGCCGCCGGAGGTCTCGAAACGCTCGATCTCGGGGCCGATCCTTCGCCGCTGCTGCCGGTTGGAATGCGCACGTTCGGTCCGCAAGTCGTCACGGTTCTCGATTCGCTTCGCGCCGGCGTTCCGGGGGATCGGTTCGCCGAGTGGGTCGACAAGGTTGCCGGCTGGTATCGGCCCGACGCACGATTTGGAGAAGCCTTCTGCAAGATGATGGCTGCGCTTCTTGGTGAAGAGTGCCCGCTGCTGCTCGACGCCATGTTGCCTGCGGTCAAGCAAGCCGAGCGACCGTGGTTGGAGCGGGTGACGGCCAGTCGGGACGAGATCGAAGAGCGGTACTCGGCGAGTAATCGGTTGATCGAGCAACGCGGCTATCCACTTCAGGTAACTCCGCAGCCGGGATCGAGTCCACTGTTCTTTCTCCACGGTGAGTCGCGACGACGGATCGAATGGCGGGCAAACGGAAGGGTTGGTCTGCGTGGCGAAGACGAATTCGATGAAGGCATGGATTGGCTCGAGCGAGTTCTCTCCGAGAACCCGGCGGCGGTGAGTCCCGGGGTGTTGGCACGCCCGGCGATTCAGGACGCGATTCTGGGAACTTCAATCCAGGTCATGGGTCCGGGTGAGGTCTCCTATCTGCCCCAGGTGGCGCCGCTCTACGAGTGTCTGGAGATCGAGGCTCCACAAGTGGCGCTACGGCCGCAGGCGATGGTCTTGAGCCGTCATCAAATCGACAAGCTCGACAAATTACCGATCGAGCTCGCAGAGCTTCTGTCACCCCGACTGGACCTCGACCGAGCACTGGCGCAGGGCCAAGGCTCGGAAATGGTGGCGCCGGTGGGCGCCAGGATGGAGAAGCTTCTCGACGAGCTCAAGACCAGGGCTGTGGGACTCGACAAGTCTCTCGAACGGCCGTGGGAGAAAACCGCGGGACAGATCCACAAGGCGCTCGAGGTCTTTACGGCCAAGGTCAACCAGGCGGCAACCCGCCGCGACGAGCTCGGCCGGCAACGAGCGGAGGATCTGCGCGTAGCGTGCCGCCCCGGAGGGACGCTTCAGGAGCGCGCTCTGACGACCGCCTACTTCCCCGGCAAGTACGGAGGACGTTTTGTCGAGGCGCTGTTCGAGCAGCTCGGCACCGACGGGGGGAAGCTCCAGGTGGTGACACCATGAGGCCGGAGAGAGCGAAACTGGACGTTCTGGCGATCGGCGCCCACCCGGATGATGTCGAGCTGGCTTGCGGCGGCACGCTGGCCCTCTTGGCTGAGCGAGGTTCGAAGGTGGGGATCCTCCATCTGACACGTGGGGAGGCCGGCAGCCGTGGAACCGCCCAAGACCGCCAGAGGGAGGCCGAAACGGCGACCGAAGCCCTGGGCGCATCGATTCTCGAGATCCTCGATTTCGGCGACGGCATGATGCGCGGCGGCGAGGCGCAGGAAAATGAAATCATCGACCGGTTGCGTCGGTGGCGACCCGAGATCGTCCTGGGGCCGCCGGCGGTTGATCGACATCCCGACCATGGCCGCGCCCACGACTTGGTAGAAGCGGCGGTCTTCTATTCGGGGCTTCACCGGCGAGCTGCGGGAGGTACGGGCGAGCCACACAGGCCAGGTGCGGTCTTCCACTACATGCAACACGACTCGTTCGAGCCACGCTTTGTCGTCGATGTCACCTCGACGTGGGCGAAGAAGATTGCCGCGCTAGATGCCTACGAGAGCCAGCTGCACCGGACCGGCTCCGGCTCGGAAGCCGACTCGACGAGCCAGGCCGAGGGCGCCGAGCCGGCGACAAAAGTCTCGTCGCTGGAATACCGGTTGGCGGTCGAAGGACGGGCGCGGCATTTTGGGTCGCTGATCGGTGCCGAACTGGGCGAGCCGTTCCACAGCCGTTTGCCACTGGCGATCGCCGACCCGATGGCGCTGGTGCCGGGAGGGCTTCGTTGAAGATCGGTATCAGCTGCTACCCGACGTTTGGTGGCTCGGGTGTGGTGGCCACCGAGCTGGCGATGGCGCTCGCCGCAGGCGGCGACGAGGTCCACGTGGTGAGCCATGCGCTGCCTTTTCGTCTGGAGCTGGTAGACCCACAGCTGACCTTTCATGAAGTCATCGTCCCGCACTACCCCCTGTTCGAATATCCACCCTACTCTCTCGCCCTGGCGACCAAACTGGTCGAAGTCGCCCGGCGAACCGATCTCGATTTGGTTCATGTCCACTATGCGGTGCCCAATGCGGTGTCGGCGGTGTTGGCGCGTGAGATCCTGGCGCCGCAACCGTTGAAGGTGGTGACGACACTTCACGGCACCGACATCACATTGGTCGGAAACGATCCCAACTATCTCGAGACCACTCGTTTTGGAATTGTCGAAAGCGACGCGGTGACCGCCGTTTCGTCGGCGCTGGCGAATGCGACACGAGAGACATTCGACGTTCCGAACTCGATCGACGTCGTTCCCAACTTCATCGATCCCGAGCGCTACGAGCGTACCCGGCACGGACGAGGGGCAAGGCAGTGGGCGGAGGAGGGCGAGAAGATCATCGTGCACATCTCGAACTTCCGGCCGGTCAAGCGGGTGCTCGACGTGGTCGAGGTGTTCGAAAAAGTTCGGCGCGAGATTCCGGCGCGGCTGCTGCTCGTCGGTGACGGACCCGACCGCGCCAAAGTCGAGCTCCACTGCCGCGAGTGCGGGACCTGCGACGCGATCACCTTTATCGGCAACGTCCCGACGGTGGAACAACTGCTTGTCGGTGCCGACCTCTTTCTCCTGCCCTCGGAGACCGAGTCGTTTGGCCTCGCTGCGCTCGAGGCCTTGTCGTGTGAGGTCCCGGTGGTGGCGACCGCGGTCGGCGGCCTTCCCGAGGTGGTCACGGAAGGTGAGACCGGTTACCTGTTGCCGGTGGGAGATGTTGAGGGCATGACC
>JAOTZA010000114.1 GCA_029861655.1 Acidobacteriota bacterium
GCCATCGGTAGCTCCGCGGTGCCTTCGAAACAGAAGAAGATCTTGGCGTCCGAGTCTGCCAGGTGATATGCGATCTCGCGCCGCTTGAGGAGCACATTGAGCGGCACGACCACTCCGCCGCCCTTGAGGATTCCATAGTAGACGATTGGAAATGCCGGTAGATTGGGACACCCAAGCGCGACCTTGTCGCCTAGTGCCAGGCCGCTATGGCTCAGAGCGGCCGCCAGGCTCGAGGAGGCCTGATCCAGTTCGGCAAACGAGAGCCGATGCGGCCCGAGAACAAATGCGCTCTTGTCCGGATGCCGTAGCGCGGTTTCTTCGAGAATAGTCGCCAGGTTGAGCATGGATCGCACTCCTGAATGCGCCAGTCTAACCGCGGGCCGGGTCGAGCCGAAGACGTGTCGTATGATGGTCGAGGCTTACTGGCCGGTTCAGCCACCGGCTTCCCATGAAAGGAATGGTGTGGCGAAGGGAAGCGATCGCAGAGCCCACATCCTGAAGTGCGCCGCCAGGGTCTTTCTCGAGCTTGGCTTTGACGCCACGTCCATGAACCTGGTCGCCGAGCGGGCCGGCGTGACAAAGCCGGGTCTCTACTACCATTTCGAGAGCAAGGCGGACCTTTTGTTCTCGATCATGAGTTATGCGATGGACGTGATCGAAAAACAGACGATGGAGGCGACCGTGGGAGAGTCCGACAGCGAAGCTCGCTTGCGTCGCATCGTTCACAAACATGCCAGAACCATCACCGAAGAGGAGGGTGGCTCGTTTACGATGCTGGTGATCGACGAGACCAACGCGTTGAGTCGGAACGACCACCGGATCATCAATCACCGGAAGCGGGCGTATTTTGAGGTGATCCGTGGTTTGTTGGTGGATCTCAAGATCCAGGGAATACTCCGCGACGTCGACCCGACAGTGGCTTCCTTCAGCCTGCTCGGAACGATCATGTGGATCACGAAGTGGTTCGAGCCTGGTGGCCGTCTGAGCGGCCGGGAGGTCGCCCAGCAGGTTGCCGAACTGGCGCTGGCCTCGGTGCTGCGCGAAGCGCCGATCCCGGCCGGTGACTTGCTCTAGGGGATCGGTCGGCGGTGCACCCGTTCCGGAACGGAGCGAAGAAAGCGAGAGTCATGATGACTGAAACAAATACCCGTGTTCTTTTGAAGAGCCGCCCCGAGGCCTTGCCGACCTCGGACAATTTTGAACTCGACCGGCGGCCCGTGGCCGAGCTCGGTGATGGCGAGATCCTGGTGCGTAACGTCTATCTTTCGGTCGATCCCTACATGCGGGGAAGAATGAACGAGGTCAAATCCTACATTCCGCCGTTCGTCGTCAACGAGCCCCTCGAAGGCGGCGTCGTCGGACAGGTGATGGCCAGCCGCAACGACGGTTTCTCGGAAGGCGATTGGGTCAGTGGCATGCTGCGCTGGGAGAACTACTCGGTTTCGGACGGCGTGGGATTGACCAAAGTGGACCCGGGAATTGCGCCGCTGTCGTATCACCTGGGCATTCTGGGGATGCCGGGTATGACCGCATACGTGGGTCTGGTCGGTGTCGGTGAGGTGCAGGAGGGCGAGCACGTTTTTGTCACCGCTGCTTCGGGTGCGGTGGGCTCGGTCGTTGGTCAGATCGCCTGCAACCTCGGTTGCCGGGTCGTCGGCACGGCGGGCTCTGACGAGAAGGTCGCGTTTCTCACGCAGGAGCTCGGTTTTGATGCCGCTTTCAACTACAAGACGGTCGACTCTCCGATCGCTGCAGTGCGCCGGGCGTGTCCAGAGGGCATCGATGTTCACTTCGAGAACGTCGGCGGTGGACTATTCGAAGCGGCGATCCTCAATATGCGCCCGAATGGGCGTATCGCGCTGTGCGGAATGATCGCCGACTACAACACACCCTTCGAGGAGCTGCCACCGGGGCCACGTGGTCTGTTCGTACTGATTGGACGGAGCGTCAAGATGCAGGGTTTTATCGTCTTCCAGCACCCCGAGTTGTGCAAGGAATGGGTAGTGCGAGCGGCCGGCTGGCTGCGTGAGGGCAAGCTCGTGTACCGCGAGTCGGTCGCCGAGGGACTCGAGGCCGCTCCGCGAGCGTTTCTCGGCCTGATGAAAGGTGAGAATTTCGGCAAGCAGATCGTCAAGCTGGCCGACGAATAACCGAAAACGCGGCCGGCTACGGCAGCCCGGTTGAAGCACGAACCGCTGGTTAGGCTCGGCCGGAGTCTTCGCAGGGCCCGGCGCGCGCTGCTCGACCGGCAGTGGTCTGGGTCGGCGTCTCTTTCCTCCCGAGAGCCGGCTCATGGCCCGCATCGACCCCACGGGTCGCCTCGGGCTCGGTAAATCGGCGGCCGCTCGAGACCCGCTCGTCTGCTCGTCCGTTCGCAAGCCGCTGGCGGCTTGCGATTTGGTCTTCGCTTGGCGGGCTATTCGCCGTCTTCGGCTTGGAAAGAGGCCGCCGACCGAGGACCAGTCTTCGTGCTGCGCCACGCTGCTTGCGAGCTAGCTGCGTGAGGACCGCGTTGGAGGTTCCACCAGGGCCGTTTGACCGAGCGCAAGGCAACAGCCTTGGCAGGTCGATTCCGATCCGGCGCGAGGTCTACCGAGGCGCGCGCCTCTAGGTAAATCGAAGTCAGAGAAGCGCGCGCCGTGCCGTGCGGAGACGCCGAGCGGGCTCAGCGGCTCGCTCGCGCATAGCTCTCGGTTCGCGCTGCCACCCGGCCGGCCGTTGATGGGTCGAATTAGCTCTTCTCGGCGAGGATCCGGCGGGCCAGCGACAGTTTGTGGACCTCGTCGGGACCGTCGTAGATGCGCGCCGCGCGCTCGTGGCGGTAGAAGAAGGCCAGCACCGTGTCGTCGGTCATCCCCAGGCCTCCGTGGACCTGGAGTGCCCGGTCGATGACCTTCTGAAGCGTTCCCGCGACGAGGAACTTGATCATCGAGATGTCTTGCCGCGCCGCCTTCCAGCCGTGACGCTCAATCAGCCAGGCGGTGTGCAGCGTCAGCATCCGTGCGGCGCGGATCTCGGCGGCACACTCCGCAATCCATGCTTGGATGATCTCCTTGTCCGCTAGGGTTACGCCGTCACCCATGGCGCGTGCTTTGGCGCGGCTGCACATCAAATCGAGCGCCCGGTTGCAGATCCCGAGCCAGCGCATGCAGTGGTGGATGCGTCCTGGACCCAATCGCTCCTGGGCGATCACGAAACCGTGCCCTTCAGGTCCCAGCCGGTTCGCCTGCGGCACGCGACACGACTGGTAGAGGATCTCCGAATGGCTGAAGAAACCTTCCCCCGCCTCTCCCATTACCTGGATGTTGCGGACCCGCTCGAAGCCCCGGGTGTCGGTGGGCACGAGGATCATCGAGGCGCGCTGATGGGCTGGCGCCTCCGGGTTGGTGACCGCCATCACCACCGCGACGGCGGCGCCATCGGCCGCGGTCGTGTACCACTTCTGACCGGTGATGACGTAGTCGTCGCCGTCCTTGATAGCCTGGGTTTCCATCATCAACGGGTTCGATCCGGGCATTTCGGGTTCCGTCATCGAGAAACAGCTGCGGATCTCGCCTGTCACCAGCGGTCCGAGCCATTTCTTCTTCTGTGCCTTTGTTCCGTGTTGATGGAGGACCTCGATGTTGCCGGCGTCGGGTGCGTGGCAGCCGAAAACAAAGTGGCCGAATGGGCAGCCGCCCAAGGCCTCGGAGACGAGCGCGAGGTCCAGGAGATCGAGACCCATGCCGCCGTACTTCTCGGCGTGACCGGGCGCCCACAGGCCCATCTGTTTGACCCTGAGGCGCTTTTCCTCGATCTTTGGCAGAACCTTGCGGAAGGGTTCGTTGAGAAAGAGGTACTCGAGCGGAGTGAGCTCCTTGTCGACGAACTCCTCGATCATTTCGAGGGTCGTGCGGGTTTTCTCGGGGATCTCGAAATCCATTTTTGACTCCAGGTGTTGTCCCGGTCTCTGCTGCCGATGATACGATGCGCGGCCTCGACTAAGATCCCGGTTGGATGAAGGTTCCACGGATCGACCGAGCCGTACCGGTCAGGATGGGGGAAGAGCTCGATCCCGAACCCCTGGCGCGCTATCTGGTCGGGAATCTTCCGGGGCCCACTGAACGGTGGACCGGTGATGAGGATCTCGAGGTCCTGCAGTTTCCGAGCGGCTTCTCCAACCTCACCTATCTAATTCGATTTGGGGGTCGCGACCTGGTCCTGAGGCGGCCGCCGTTTGGCTCCAGGGTCAAGAGCGCTCACGACATGGAACGCGAGTACCGGATTCTGTTGCGGCTGGGGCCGGTCTTTCCCAAGGTGCCCGAGCCGCTTCTCTTTTGCGAAGACGAAGAGGTTCTGGGAGCTCCGTTCTACGTCATGGAATGGGTGCGGGGGGAGATCTTGCGGCCGCGGATGGATGCCGTCGAGGCGCCGGATCCCCATCGCATGGCGGCGATCGCAAAGACCTTCCTGGAAACCCTGGTCGAGCTTCACGCGGTTGATTTCGAGGCGGCCGGTCTAGGAGATCTGGGTCGGCCGGAGGGATATGTCGAGCGACAGGTCGAAGGTTGGATCGGACGCTACCGGAAGGCGCGTACCGAAGAAATCCCCGAGATGGAGGCGGCGGCGGGTTGGTTGGCGGCGAATCGGCCCGCGGAATCGGGGGCCGGGCTCATCCACAACGATTTCAAGTACGACAACCTGGTTCTCGATCCGCAAACCGGAGTCGAGGTGGTCGCGGTCCTCGACTGGGAGATGGCGACCGTGGGGGATCCCTTGATGGATCTGGGCACCAGCCTCGGCTACTGGGTCGATCCGGACGATCCACCGGAGCTGCGAGCGTTGCAGCTCAGCCCAACAACTATCGACGGCAACCCGAACCGTTCAGAGATTGCGGCGCGTTATGCCGAGGTGAGCGGCCGCGATGTCGGCGACCTGGTGTTCTACTACGTTTACGGACTCTTCAAGATCGCCGTCATCGTTCAGCAGATCTACTACCGCTACCGCAAGGGTCACACTGGCGACCCGCGTTTCGAGCATCTCGACCAAGGCGTTCTGGGCTGCGCCCGCACCGCGGTCCAGGCCATTGCCAAGGGTCGGATCGATCGGTTGTTCTAGGCTGGTGCGAGAAAGCGCCACGACTGACCAGCGGGTCGCCTCGCTCCGCTGCGAGGCTGTTGCGATCCAGCGGGCTTGGCCGAAGCCGAGCCTCGGGCGATTCGTGCGTCTCCTCGGTGGGTCGAAGCGGACAGTTCCCCGGCCCGCAGTGATCACCGCCGAGGTGGCTGGTCTGAGTTCCCATAGAGGCCGCTACGGCGCGGCGAATCGCTTCTCCTCGTCTCGGCTTAGCTCGCCACGCTGGATTCTCGCAACGCCTCCAAGACTCCGCTCCTACGACCCGACGCGCCGGTCTCGAGGCGGGTCTCGGACTCACGACGCCCGCGGCCGGCGTTTCATGCAGCCCGGTGAATGCCCGGCTGGAACGCTGTGAGCCCGCGAGCGCAACGGATCCTAGGAAGGTCGGATCTGGTCCGCGCGGGCGAACAACGAGGCGCGAGTCGACGGCCGAAGTCCGAGTAGCGAGCGCCGTTTCCAGCTGGGCATTCGACCGGGCTGCAAGCAGTCGGCCCGGTCAGCCAGAAACAGCTGCAACGTCTCCGATTCCTGATCGACCCCGCTCGTGCCCTTCCACTTGACCGAAAGGAAAAGTAATATTTCGACACGATGCCCCGGTGGGTCCCCAAGGAATCCTTGCTCGCCATGGCCGGCCGTGAGTTCGGCCCGTCTTCCTGGCTCGAGATCGACCAGGATCGCATCGATCGGTTTGCGGACGCCACCCTCGACCGGCAGTTTATTCACGTAGATCCCGACAAAGCCGCCAGGACTCCTTTTGGCGGCACCATTGCCCACGGCTTCTTGAGCCTGTCTCTGCTTCCCTTTCTTTCAGAGGAGCACGCGGTGGCCCCCGAAGGCACCGCGATGGCCATCAACTACGGCCTGAACAAGGTGCGCTTCCTGCAACCGGTCCGAGCGGGGAGCCGCGTTCGGTTGCACTCGAAGATCATCGCCGTAGACGAGAAGACGGGAGGCAGGATCCTGGTTCGCGGCGAAGCCACACTCGAGCTCGAGGGCCACGCCAAGCCGGCTCTGGTAGCGGAGACCTTGTCGATGTACTTCGTGGAGAAGAAAGGATGAGCAGCGAGCTGGGGAGCGTCCACTACACCAGGACAGCCAGACAGAGAAGTTCATCGGCGGTCTCGGCTCTCTGACTCGAACGAGGGGCAACAGGGCGATGTCTCGAATTGAGCGACCCGAAGCGAGCGAGTACGACGTTTTCTATGAGACGTACGTGAGCAAAGTGCCGCAAGGCGACATTCTCGAACTACTGGCGAGTCAGCGTGACGAGCTAGCGAGGCTTCTCTCGTCGATCGACGACGAACGAGCTCTCTACCGGTATGCGGAAGGAAAGTGGAGCATCAAGCAGGTGGCGGGGCACCTGGCGGACGCGGAACGAATCCTTGCTTGCCGGGCACTGTGTTTCGCCCGCCAAGAGCGCGCCGCGCTGCCGGGTTTTGACGAGAATGAGTACGTGGCTGCGGCCGATTTCGAGAGGCGCCCGCTGAGATCCCTGATTACCGAGCTCGATCATCTGCGTGGCGCGACGGTCGAGCTCTTCGCGGGTCTCTCTCCCGATGAGCTGTCTCGGCGGGGTACGGCGAGTGGAGTTTCCTTTTCGGTACGTTCGTTTGCGTTCATCATCGCCGGCCACGAGCGCCATCATCTAGGTGTCTTGCGGGATCGTTACCTGTAACGTGGGGGAATGTCGGCGACGCCGAAGAACCTCCGGCGGTCCTACCGCAGTTTCGATCTCGAGGTCTGAATGGGCAGAGCCCCTAGGCTTGCTCGCCTTGTTGCGGTTTTCGCCCCCTTCTCCTGGTCTTTTCTGGGGCCGACAGGGGCTACCGCCGCGCTGCCGGTTCCGATCGAGTTGCTGGAAATTGCCTCTCGTCTTTCACGCCCGATCGCTCTGACTCACGCCGGCGATGGCTCCGGGAGGTTGTTCATTGCTCTGCAGGATGGGCGGATCGTCATTCACGATGGCGCTCGGGTTCAATCGACTCCGTTTCTCGATATCTCGTCGGCGGTTGCGTGCTGTGGGGAACAGGGTCTTCTCGGTCTGGCTTTTCATCCCCAATTCGAGGACAACGGCCTTTTCTTCGTCAACTACACCGATACGGGGGGAGACACTCGGATCTCTCGTTTCTCGGTTGGCACCGACCCTGACGCGGCCGATCCAGAGTCCGAAACCGAGGTCCTTTTCTTTCGCCAGCCCTTTGGCAACCACAATGGTGGCGCTCTGGAGTTTGGACCGGACGGTTATCTCTACATCGCCAGCGGTGACGGCGGCAGTGGCGGCGACCCGCAGGACAACGCACAGTCGCTCGATACGCGGCTTGGAAAGATCCTGCGGATCGATGTTGGAGGATCGCCGTTTGGGATTCCGCCCGACAACCCGTTTGTGGGCACTCCCGGAGCACTCGACGAGATCTGGGCGTACGGACTGCGAAACCCTTGGCGCATCAGCTTCGACCGTCTGACTGGAGATCTCTTCATCGGGGATGTCGGGCAAGGCGAGCGAGAGGAGATCGATCTTCAACTGGCGGCGAGCCAGGGCGGTGAGAACTACGGGTGGCGGCGGATGGAGGGCAGCGCTTGCTTCAACCCCTCGACGAGCTGCAACACCGGTGAACTGGTTCTGCCGATTCTCGAGTACGGTCATGACGAGGGCTGTTCGGTCACCGGTGGATACCGGTACCGCGGTGCGGCCTCCCCGGCTCTCGGCGGCTACTATTTCTTTGGCGACTTCTGTTCGGGAACGATCTGGGGGGCGAGACCGGGGACCGATGGGACGTGGTCGAGGGTCGAAATGCTGGACAGTGGGTTGTCACTTTCGAGCTTCGGAGAGGACGAGTCGGGTGAGCTCTACGCCCTCGATCATGCGGGATCGGTGTTCCGGATTCGAAGTGAACTGATCTTCGCGGACGGGTTCGAGAGTGGCGACACCAGCCGCTGGAAGCGCAAAGGAGGACGGCTCGAGGTCTTGGAGCCAGGTCTCGACGGCACCCGATTCGCGCTTTCTGTGAACCCTGAGCAGACTTCGCGAAACACGTTTGTTCGATCTCGGGAGCCGAAGCGGGCCTCGACACTCGTCGTGAGTTTTTTCTTGAACCCCAATCGAGTCGAGCTCGGCGGACGAGAGATCGATGTCGTGGCTCTCGCCGGTGGCGGGCGGCAGCACGTGAAAGTGGCGATCGAACAGACCGCGGAGCGCTACCGGGCCAAGCTCTACGCCCGTGGCAACGCGGGGGACTTTGAGATCGTTGGAAGCACCCGAGTTCCCGGAAACCGCGGAGTCCGCCTTACGGTGGAATGGAGACGAGCGTCGAGTGAAGAGGCTAGGGACGGATCCGTGCTTCTGCGCAAGAAGAACCGACCGAGAGCCATGCGGGACGATCTGCAAAACGGCAGGCTCGTCGTCAGGGATCTCCAGGTCGGGCTCCCGACTGGGTCGACCCTCGGCGGTACTTCAGGAACGCTCCTACTGGACGAGTTCTTGGTTACGCCTTAGCGCTCCCGAATGTCACCTCTACGGCTCGGTGTCCGGGAGAGGCCAATCCGAGAGCGGGAGGATCTCACAAGGCTCCCCCGGCACGGCCTCTCTGGCGCCTGGTCGAATCCGTACCAGAGCACGACCGTGGGCAAAGGCGACAATGTCATGCGAGCCACGCGGGAGAAACGGACGTACCAGTATGTGGCCTTCCCGGGTCTCGACCTCGGCGGCGAGGAAGCGGTCTCGGTCCTTGCCGGCTGGAAGACCGACGCCCAGTATGCCCCTGAGCGCGCCTTGCCAGAAGCCGTCGGGGAGACCTTGGAGTGCGCGCAGAAGCGGGCGCACAAAAAGCCAGAAAGACACCATGACCGAGGCCGGATTCCCCGGCAGTCCGATAACCCAACCTTGCGAATGGCGCGCGACCACAAGGGGCTTTCCGGGTTGAACGGCCACTGCGTCGATCAAGGTTCTGCAGCCGAGCTTCTCGAGAGCCGGCTCGACAAAGTCGAAGGCGCCCATGGAGACGCCGCCACTGACGAGTAGGACGTCGTGTTGGATGCCGCGTTCCAGGAAAGCGAGGAGGTCTTCCGGCGTGTCGCGCGCGATCCCCAAGGGCTCAAACGACAGGCCGAGGCCGCGACCGGCGCTGGTAAGAAACGCGGTGTGGGAGTCACGGAGCTGGCCCGGCTCGGGTTTGTGGTCGGGTGGCACGACTTCATTCCCGGTCGACAGCGTGGCGACCGAGGGCTGGCGGTGGACCGCGATTTCGCTGAAACCGTGGGTGGCGAGCAGGGACTGAGCGCCGGGGGTCAGGAGGTGTCCGGCTGAGAGCAGCGGTTCTCCGGCCCGTACGATCTCGCCTCCGCGCCGGATATGCTGGCCCTCAGAGGATGAAGAACTGAACTCCACTTTCTCCAGGCCGCCGTTGGTTTGCTCGATGGGCACGATGGCAGACGTCGAGGTCGGTACGGGGGCGCCCGTCATGATGCGGTACGCGGTGGCCGCTGGAAGGTCGAGTCCGGGCCGATCTCCGGCTGCGATCATGCCGCCGACCGTGAGCCGCTGTCCTTTTTCGACCCGCGCGCCGACGGCGTAACCATCCATCGCCGAGACATCGTAGGCGGGGACATCGACCGTCGCCTCGAGATCGCGGGCGAGGACACGGCCG